>NZ_JBWJVQ010000173.1:0-26733 GCF_056339875.1 Blautia sp. ZXY-1-C6 | reverse complement strand
TAGAGGAAGACAATTATGAAGAAGGCTGACAGGAAGAAAGAACATTTTCGTAATGAATGGAAATATCTTATCAGTACCAGTGAGAAAGAAGTCCTGAATCTTCGGATGAAGCCACTTATGAAACTGGATCCTCATGCAGAAAATGGAGGATATCTGATACGGAGCCTGTATTTTGATGATTACTGGAACAGTGCATATGAAGAAAAGGAAAGCGGCGTTCTTATGAGGAAGAAATACAGGATACGAATTTATAATTATAGTGCTGAAAGTATCAAGCTGGAGAGAAAAAAGAAGTTCGGCAGTTATATTTATAAAGAAGATGCTCCGCTGACAAAAGATGAGGTGCAAAAAATTCTTTCCGGCGAGTATGAATTTCTTCTGAAAAGTCCGTATAATCTTTGCAGGGAATTTTACACAGAATGTATGAGTAATATGATGCGGCCGAGAACAATCGTAGATTATGAGAGAGAACCATGGATCATGGATGAGGGAACAGTCAGGATCACATTTGATACAGATGTCAGAGCTGCTGTTGGAAGCTATGATATTTTCGACAGTACGCTTCCGGCTTTATCTGTACTGGAACCGGGAAAACTGATCATGGAAGTGAAATTTACGGAGCTGCTGCCTCAGATTCTGAGAAATCTTCTGCCGCCGCAGGCAGAAGAATTTACAGCAGTTTCCAAATATGTACTGTGTTATGAAAAAACGCGGTACATGAATGGATTTGAGTATTGGTATGATACACAGGGGAGGATGATAAGATGAGTGTACAGGATATGATAAAAAAATCTGTACTGGAATCAGGAATGTTCAGTCAGTATGATATACCTAAGATATTGGCTGCTCTGGCAGTGGCTTTGATTTTGGGAAGTGTGATTTATCTGGTTTATCAGAAATTTTATGTTGGAGTTATTTTCTCCAGAAGTTTTGCAGTTACACTTGTGGGAATGACAGTGCTTACCTGTATGGTAACACTTGCAATCAGCAGCAATATTGTGATTTCTCTTGGTATGGTTGGTGCATTGTCTATTGTACGTTTTCGTACAGCAATTAAAGATCCGATGGATCTTCTGTATCTGTTCTGGGCAATCACATCGGGGATTACAGCCGGTGCAGGTATGTATGCATTAACTCTGTTGACAGCTGTGATTATCATTCTGATGATCACCCTGTTTTATCACAAACAACAAAATGGAAGAATTTATATTGCAGTGATTCATTATCAGGGAACTCAGGCGGGAGATGAAATTATCCGCTGTTTTGGAAAAAGAAAATATTTCGTAAAATCAAAAACTATGCGCAATGAAAAAACAGAAATGGCAGTTGAAATATATTGCAGACAGAATGATATGGAGTTTATGGAAAAAATCCGGGATATCGGTGGAGTGGAAGATGTTACATTGATTCAGTATAATGGAGAATATCATGGCTAAAAGTCAGAAACGATATCTGGTTCTGTTGGGTTTTGGACTTTTAGTTATTATAGCAGCAGGAGTATGGATGGTATTTGGAAGAAAAACTCAGATATATGAAAAAACAGAAGAAATTTTTGGAAATCCATTAATGGGATATGCACCTTGTGCCTGGGAAGAAACAATAGGAGAGGATATATCTTTACTGTATATGGATATTACCTGGGCTGAACTGGAACCGGAGGAAGGAAAATATGACTGGGAGAAAATCGAAAGAGAAAATCAGACTGACAGATGGAGAGAAGAAGGGAAACACCTGGTACTGAGGTTTGTGTGTGATATTCCCGGGGAGGAAAAGCATATGGACATTCCACAATGGCTATATGACAAAACTGATCATGCGGGAACCTGGTATGATATGGAGTATGGAAAGGGATATGCTCCTGATTATAATAATGAACAGATGATACAATATCACAAAAGGGCAGTTAATGCACTTGGAGAGCATTTTGGCAGAGATGGACTGGTCAGTTATATCGAACTTGGAAGTCTGGGGCACTGGGGAGAATGGCATGTAAATATTTCCGCAGGAATACAGAGTCTGCCAGAAGAATCTGTAAGAGAACGTTATATGATTCCATGGACAGAGGCCTTCCCTGATTCCATGATACTGATGAGAAGACCTTTTAGTGAGGGAGAACATTATGGAACAGGTCTCTACAACGATATGACCGGACAGCCAGAGAGCACAGAGGAATGGTTTCGTTGGATTAATGAAGGCGGTGAGTTTGACCAGACTCATGAGAAAAAAGGGTTATCCGCAATGAAAGATTTCTGGAAAAAGTTTCCTTCCGGAGGTGAGTTTACAAGTTCAATTACAATGAAAGAGTTGCTTGACACAAATCTGGATCAGACAATAAATCTGATAAAGAAAGCACATACTACTTTTCTTGGACCGAAAGTAGCGGATAAAACTTATGAAAACGGTTATAGGAAAGTTTTAGGAAGCATGGGATATCGTTTGTGGATTTCGCAAGCAAGCCTTATTCAGATGCCGGGGTATGTCAGCCTGAATCTTAAATGGAAGAATGATGGAGTTGCAGCATTTTATGAAGACTGGCCTGTATGGGTTCTGGTAGAAGATGAGGATGGAAATAGTCTTGAAAAAGAAGCGGTTGACATTTCGTTAAAATCACTTCTGCCGGAAGAAACTTTACAGACAAAAACAAGAATGCAGGTAAAAAAGATGATCTCACTGGCCGGAAAGAAATATAAGATCAGTATAGGTATTGAAGATCCGATGACTGGGAAATTAGCTGTTCGACTTTCAATGAAGGGAACTTATAACGAAGGGAAAAATTATCTTTTTAGCAAATAATATTGAAGAATAAAAATGATTCGTTTATCTGTTACAGTAAAAGGAATAAAAAAATCGGATTGTATGTTTTTGAATACAATCTGATTTTTTTTGCTAATTACTGGACAAAGTAAAAAAAACTATTCTATAATATTATAGTAAAAATTAAATAACATTTATTGGTTTTGAACCAGTCGTTGTAAGTTCCGCAAGGATTAATAGAGAAACCGGTGTAAGTCCGGTACGATCCCGTCACTGTAAGAGGGAGCTTCGGAATGAAAAATGTCACTGGACCATGTGATTTTAAAGTTGGTCCGGGAAGGCGATTTCGAAGTGATGAACTTAAGTCAGGAGAACTGCTTGCAATTGGGATAGGAATGATTCTTACGGTAGATAGGAAGCATAATTTTTTCATGTCATTTTGTGTCCGTATGTATGATGTTTTCATATTGCGGGCTATTTTTTTGCCTGAAAATTAACCCCTATGGGGGGATTCCCCATGTTACTGAGTAAAAGTAATCAGAAACATTTCCGGTATTGGTTTAATTCACGAAAGATGTAGGAAGGAGATTATTTTGACGAAAAAACAAATCGGGAAAAGATTTCTGCAGATTCTGATCGTCCTGTTTGGTATCAGTTTTCTGACCTTTGGACTGACTTATCTGTCTCCTGGTGATCCGGCTGAGATCATGCTGACAGAGTGCGGTAATCTTCCCACACCAGAGCTTCTGGAACAGACAAGGCATGAGCTGGGACTTGACCAGCCCTTTCTTGTACAGTATGGAACCTGGCTGAAGGGTGTACTCACCGGAGATATGGGACAGTCCTATTCCTTTAAGATGCCGGTGGTACAGAAACTTGTATCCTGTTTCTGGCCAACCCTGAAGATGTCTCTGCTGGCACTGCTTATGATGATCGTGATTTCCATTCCGCTGGGAATCCTGGCAGCAGTGTATCAGAACAAATTCCCGGATTACTTTGTAAGAGGAATTACTTTTATCGGGGTATCCGTACCAAGCTTCTGGCTTGGCCTGATCTTACTGAGTATTTTCGGTGTACAGCTTCGCTGGGTGAATGTAGCAGGAGGAAGCACTGATTTCAAAGCGATGGTCCTGCCGGCACTTACGTTGGCTCTTGCCATGTCTGCAAAATATACCAGACAGGTAAGAAGTGCGGTTCTGGAGGAACTTCATCAGGATTATGTAACAGGTGCACGTATGAGAGGTATTAAGGAGCGTGTGATTTTATGGAGACATGTTCTTCCAAATGTAATGCTTCCGTTGGTAACTCTGCTTGGACTTTCCCTGGGAAGTCTTCTTGGCGGTACTGCAGTCGTTGAGATTATCTACAACTGGCCGGGTATGGGAAATATGGCAGTCAAAGCAATCTCCTGCCGTGATTATCCGTTGGTTCAGGGATATGTACTGTGGATCGCTATTCTGTATATGTGTATCAATCTGCTTGTGGATCTGTCCTATACTTATCTGGATCCAAGACTTAAGGAGGATAGATAATTGAAGTTAGCGAAAGTATTTAAAGAAAATAAGCAGTTTACCCTTTTTTCGATACTGGCGTTGGTCGTAGTCGGTGTGGCTGTGTTTGCCCCACAGATCGCACCCTACGACCCGCTGGATGCAGTGATGCTGGAATCACTTCAGGCTCCAAGTTCTGCACATCCCTTTGGGACAGATAAGCTGGGACGTGATCTGTTATCACGAGTTATTTTTGGAACCAGAACTTCTCTGATTATGACCTTATGTCTGGTGGCAGTTATCTTTGTGATCGGTACATTTCTTGGAGTGATCGCCGGATACTTCGGAGGAATCGTGGACGGTGTGATCATGCGTATCGCAGATATGATGATCTCTTTCCCCGGTCTGGTGCTTGCAATCGCAATCGCCGGTATGCTGGGACCAAACCTTGTGAATGCCGTTATCTCCATTGCAGCGGTAAGTTGGACCAAATATGCCCGTCTTGCACGAAGCATGGTACTGAGAGTAAAGAAGAACCTTTATATTGAAGCAGCAGTCGTAAACGGAACCAGGACATGGAAGATCCTGCTTGTACATGTTCTTCCGAACATGGTTACTCAGATGGTAGTAACTGCAGCAGCAGATATCGGAACCATGATGCTGGAACTGGCATCCTTATCCTTCCTTGGTTTTGGTGCTACAGCGCCGACACCGGAATGGGGACTGATGCTGAACGAGGGAAGAACTTACATGGCAAAAGCACCATGGCTGATGATCTACCCAGGTATCGCGATTGTAATCTGCGTAGTTATCTTCAACATGCTTGGTGACAGCATCCGTGACGTTCTTGACCCAAGACAGGAGTAAGAAAATATAAAATAAGAAAATAAAAACAAAGAGTTCTGCGGCTTCCGTACTGAACCGTGGACTTCACCACTTACCTAAATATTTCAGGAGGAATATATGAAGAATACATTATTTAAAAAAGTTTTAGCAGTAGCACTTGCATGTACAATGACATTTTCCATGGCAACCGTAACTCACGCAGCAGATGCAAAAGAGATCACAATCGGTGTAACAAGCTTTGCTGATACTCTGGAGCCTACAGAGCAGTACTTCAGCTGGGTTGTTTCCCGTTATGCTATCGGTGAGTGCCTTACCAAATTCGATGAAGAAGGTGAGATCGTTCCTTGTCTGGCAGAAAGCTGGGAGAACAGCGAAGACGGAAAAACATGGACATTCAAGATTCGTGAAGGCGTTAAATTCTCCAATGGTGATGATATGACACCGGAGATGGTAATGGCATCTATTCAGCGTACAGTTGACAAGAGTGACCGAGTACCGGAGTTCTTTGATCTGGACAGCATGGAAGTAGACGGACAGAACCTGATCTTCCACTTAAACAGAGCAAACGCAAACATGGCAGGAAGCCTTGCAGACCCATTATTCCTGATCGTAGATACAAACGTAGATGATTCTACATTTGCAATGGAAGGACCGATCTGTACAGGACCATATAAGGTAGAATCTTTCAGCCCTACAGATTCCTGTGTAGTTACAAAAAATGAGAATTACTGGGATGGAGAGGTGCCGCTGGATAAGGTTACACTGAAATGTGTAGATGATCAGACAACACGTTCCATGGCTCTTCAGACAGGCGAGATCGATATTGCTTATAACTTAAAGACAGAGAACCTTATTGAGTTTGAAGGAAATGACAATTATGAGATCCAGGAGCTTCAGTCCCTGCGTTCCACATATGCATTCATGAACCAGAGTGAAGGCCGTGCACTCAGCGATAAAGCGCTTCGTCAGGCACTTCTGCGCGGACTTGACAAACAGACATACTGTGACGTTCTTCTTGAGGGTGGAGCTACAGCAGGTAAAGCGCCGGTACCTCCCACACTTGACTTCGGATTTGATGATCTGAACGATGAGAACAGCTATGATCCGGAAGGTGCGAAAGCAATCCTTGAGGAAGCAGGATACAAAGATACAGACGGTGACGGATTCGTGGAAACACCGGACGGAGATCCTCTGACACTTGATTTCGTTATCTATACAAGCCGTGCAGAGCTTGGTGTTTACGCACAGGCAGCACAGGCCAGCCTGAAAGAGATTGGTATCAATGTAAACCTGAATACAGTAAGCTATGAAACACTTCTCGACATGAGAGATTCCGGTCAGTATGACCTTCTTATCTGGAACGTACTTGTAGCTAATACAGGAGATCCGGAGAACTATTTAAGAGAGAACTGGTACAGCAAATCTGCAAACAACACAGCAGGATACAACAATCCGGAAGTAGATGAACTTCTTGATGAGCTTGCAGGAACATTTGACGAAGAAGAAAGAAAAGACCTGATCATCAAGATCCAGCAGGATATCATGGATGATGCAGCAACTGTATTCTTCGGATATGAGACAACTTATCTGTTCTCCAACAAGAGAGTCACAGGCGTGAAGATGTATCCGATGGATTACTACTGGCTGACAAAAGACATCACACTTGCTGAGTAATTATATTCAGAGATATTAATTTCTGAATGAGACTGCACGGATTATGTCTGTTCATCGGGATATCAGAAAAGATGGACACAGATATAATCCAAAAAACACAGCAACAAGTAAGAAGGAGCGTTATTTATGCTTGAAATAAAGGATCTCTCAGTCCGGTATGGAAAGCAGGCACCTACTATCGAGCATTTCAACCTGAACATGAAGAAGGGCGAGATCATCAGTGTTGTAGGTGAGAGTGGAAGTGGAAAAACCACTGTTATCAGAGCTGTCCTCGGCGCACTTGCCGGGGGCGGTAAGGTAACACAGGGAGATATCCTCTTTAACGGAAAATCCCTGCTGACCAATACCAAGGATGAATGGAGACAGTTAAGAGGAACACGTATATCCATGATCTTCCAGGACTGCGGCGGAACCCTGAATCCGATCCGTAAGATTGGAAGCCAGTTCGTGGAATACATCTGTACTCATTCAAAAGTGTCAAAAGATGAAGCGTGGAAAAAAGGAGTAAGCATGCTGGAGAAAATGCGTCTCCCGGAAGCAGAGAATATTATGAACAGTTATCCTCATCAGCTTTCCGGTGGTATGCGTCAGCGTGTGGGTATTGCCATGGCAATGACCTTTAATCCTGAACTGCTTCTGGCAGACGAACCAACCAGTGCACTGGATGTGACCACACAGGCGCAGATCGTCCGTCAGATGATGGAACTGCGTGACGATTTCCACACAGGCATCATCATCGTAACCCATAACATTGGTGTAGCTGCTTACATGGCAGACCAGCTGATCGTTATGCAGAACGGCAAAGTGGTGGATCAGGGAACAAGGGATGAGGTCATGAATCATCCGACCAGTGATTATACAAAGAAGCTTCTGGCAGCAGTACCGGAAATGGAGGGACGCCGTTTTGTTTAAGGAATCAGATATCGTACTCAGTGCAAAGCACATTGTAAAACAGTTTCCGGCCTCTCATGGACGGACACTGACAGCCTGCAATGACATTAACCTGAATGTCTATAAGGGCAAGACATTAGGAATTGTAGGAGAGAGCGGATGTGGTAAATCCACATTCGTAAGGATGGTTATTTCCCTTGACAAGCCTACCAGCGGTGAGATTCTGTATCATGGCAAAAACCTTGCTGACCTTTCCAAAAAGGAAACATGGTTAAACCGCCAGAATATGCAGATGGTTTTCCAGGATCCGCTGGCATCCTTTGATCCGAAGATGAAGATTGTGGATATCCTTACAGAGCCGCTGATCAACTTCGGAAAATTAAAGAAAAGCGAGAAAGAAGCCAAAGCAAGAGAACTGCTGGAAATGGTAGAGCTGCCGGGAGATTTCGTAGATCGTTATCCTCACAACATGAGTGGCGGACAGAGACAGAGAATCAGTATTGCAAGAGCGCTTTCACTGGAACCGGAGATCCTGGTTTGCGATGAGGCGACTTCTGCGCTGGATGTTTCTGTGCAGGAGTCTGTGATCGAGCTTCTGGTACGCCTTCAGAAAGAAAAAAATATCAGCATGCTTTTCATCTGCCATGACCTGGCGCTGATCCGCTCTTTTGCCCATCAGATTGCTGTCATGTATCTGGGAAATATCGTAGAGGTTATTCCCGGTGAAGATGTTACAGAGCATGCAGTGCATCCGTATACACAGGCACTCCTGGGTGCGCAATTCTCTATCCACATGGATCCCAGCCAGAAGATCCAAAGTATCGAGAGTGAAGCACCAAGTCCTCTGGATGTACCCAAGGGTTGTCCTTTCCAGAACCGCTGTGAGCATTGCACAGACAGATGTAAGGCAGAGATGCCGAAGCTGAAAGAGATTGCTCCCGGACATGCAGTGGCATGCTTTTATGTGGAAGAACAAAAGATATAAAAATGAAAAAGAGGCTGTCACATCAGGAATTTTCCGGTGCGACAGTCTCTTTTGCGTAATGCTCAGTCTTTATGAAACAGGATTTGTGTAAAGAATCTCACATCTGAATCATCTGCCCAGCAGACCATACCTACTGCATCAGCCATTTTCTGTGCATCTACACTGTAGGCGGACATACAGGAACAATTCTTATACGGTCCTGCGCTCATGATCAGGATATCTTCTTTTCCTGCTTCCTGCATCTGTCTGGCAAGCTGTTCCGTAAGAATATTCTGTGCATGTTTCGCCTGCTTGAAAAGAGCCGGATCCATAATTGGATCTTTCAGAACAGTCTGGAGAACCAGTGCCTTTTCATATTTCAATGCTTTTGCCTGCATTTCTTCTACAGTACCGCAGGCAGGCGGACATGCAGGAACCAGGTTGTAATTTCCACAGAGATTGTCCTCGCAGAACTGTCTGTATTCCGGCACAAATACCAGATCCTTTGTATCCATGATCGCCGCATCTGCGAAACCCATGGAAAGTGCTTCTTTTATTAAATCCATAAGAATGTCTCCCTTCTTAAAGCGGATTATTTACTTTTTATCTTTTACGATTATAACATTTTGAAGTAAATAAAAACAGAAAAATCAAAATAAAATATATTACTGTTCACTCCGTTCACAGTAACGTAGCCAAAATTCATTCCAGATTGCCTGCGGCAATGGAATTTTGGCTTGTATGTCTCGGGATTTTGGCATATTCATGCCAAAACACCTCGCGGAATAGTGGTGTGTGAACAATAACTAAAATATGCTCCTTAAAATACGAATTTCAGGAAGAAACTATCTGGAAATACAAGGAAGAAATTGATATAATGAACACACGAAGTTTTATCTGTGAGAGGAATTTGTATGGATATGATAAATGAAGCAGGTAAGGGTGAGAAAACGAAATACCGTCTTGCGCGGTCAATGAAGGAATGTATGAAAACGATGTCTGTAGATAACATCACAGTAAAACAGATTACAGAGAATTGTGGTGTTACGAGGCAGACTTTCTATCGGAATTTTATGGACAAATTTGACCTGATCAACTGGTATTTTGATAAGCTTCTGGCGAAATCCTTTGAGCATATGGGAATGGGGAAAACTGTTTATGATGCTCTGGTAAAGAAGTTTACCTATATTCAGGAAGAGCATGTTTTCTTTGCAGCAGCATTTAAATATGACAGTCAGAACAGTCTGCGCCAGCATGATTTTGAACTGATTCTGGACTTCTATGAGAATCTGATCCGTGAGAAAACAGGAAGAATCCCGGATGAGACTATACATTGTATTCTGGAAATGTACTGCCAGAGTTCTATTTATATGACTGTAAAATGGGTACTGGGAGAGTTGGAATGTGCACCGGAGGGACTGGCGAAAATTTTAGTTGACGGGATGCCGGGAAAACTCTCGGAATTGTTTGAAAAGCTGGAAATATTGTCATAAATATAACAATATTAGTGCATAATTTTGCACCTGGTTTTTCGGCATTATTGCACAAATATTGTGAGAAAGTTACATTTGAGCCAAAGTGTAACTTTCTTTTTTTACTTCATATTGTTAATATAATAACAAAGATAAGCGATGCGGAAGCTTACCTATAGCAATCCTCGTAAATAATGCATTTAAGAGGATTGCTATAATACTGCAGAATACTGAAAGGAATGGAAATCATTATGGCAAACAGAATTAACTTAAATCAGACCTCTTATCACGGGGCAGGAGCAATCGAGGAAATCGCAAACGAAGCAAAAGCACATGGCTTTAAAAAAGCTTTCGTATGCTCTGATCCTGATCTTGTAAAATTCCATGTAACAAGTAAAGTTACAGATATTCTTGAGAAAAACGGACTTGCATATGAACTGTATTCAGACATCAAACCGAACCCGACAATCGAGAACGTACAGCACGGTGTTCAGGCATTTAAGGATTCTGAAGCGGATTATCTGATCGCAATCGGCGGTGGTTCTTCCATGGACACTTCCAAAGCAATCGGTATTATTATTGCAAACCCTGAATTTGAAGATGTAAGGAGTCTGGAAGGTACAGCTCCGACCAGGAAACCTTGTGTACCGATCATTGCAGTTCCGACAACAGCAGGTACAGCAGCAGAGGTAACTATCAATTACGTTATCACAGATGTAGAAAGAAAACGTAAATTTGTATGCGTTGACCCACATGACATGCCGATCATCGCAGTTATTGATCCTGAAATGATGTCCTCCATGCCAAAGGGACTGACAGCTTCCACAGGTATGGATGCCCTCACTCATGCAATCGAAGGATATACAACAAAAGCTGCGTGGGAAATGACAGATATGTTCCATTTAAAAGCAATCGAGCTGATCTCCAAATCTCTCCGCGGTGCTGTTGAAAACACAAAAGAAGGTCGTGAAGGAATGGCTCTTGGACAGTATATCGCTGGTATGGGATTCTCTAACGTAGGTCTTGGAATCGCTCATTCCATGGCTCATACACTTGGTGCTGTTTATGACACACCACACGGTGTTGCCTGCGCAATGATGCTTCCGATCGTTATGGAATACAATCAGGAATGCACAGGTGAGAAATATCGTGAGATCGCCAGAGCAATGGGTGTCAAAGGCGTAGATGAAATGTCTCAGGATGAATACAGAAAAGCAGCAATCGAAGCTGTTAAGAAACTCTCTGTTGATGTAGGAATCCCGACTAAACTGGAAGCAATCAAAGAAGAAGATCTCCAGTTCCTGGCAGAATCCGCACATGCAGACGCATGCGCACCGGGAAACCCGAAAGATGCAAGCGTAGAAGATCTGAAAGACCTGTTCCGTAAGATTATGTAAATAAAAAAGCCCCCTGCGGGGGGGACTTTTTTATTTATCGCTGTAATGGCCTTTGCATTGGATTACAATAATTGTTTCATCTGATATTTCATAAACCAAACGGTCTTTGAAGTTGATTCGCCTACTCCATTTTCCATTTAAATCACCACGAAGTTTTTCTGGTTCACCTTTTCCTGAGAAAGGTGTCCGTTGTATTTCTTTCAATAATTCATTGATCTTCTTTAGTGTTTTCTTGTCTTGAAGTTGCCAGTAAAGATAATCTTCCCAAGCATCTTCTGAAAATGAAATATTACTCACACGCTATTGCCTCCAGATCTTCCATTGTTTTTGTTATTATTTTACCTTCCTTTACTTGTTGAGCAGATTTGCGAAGCTGTGCCATATTCTGTTCAGAATAAAATGGATCTGCCGGAGCTTCAATGTCAAATGGTATTCTACGATCTCTTAGTGCCTTTTTTGTATAGATCATGTAGAAAGTAGAAATATTCATTCCCATTGCTTCGCACATTTCATCAAGCTCTTTTTTCATTTGATCATCCATACGTAAACTAATGGTTGTCATGATATCACTCCTTTTTGTCTTTTAATATATTTTACTGCAAATAGAATATATTTGCAATCATATAGTATAAAATATATTCAAAATGAAAATATATATTCGCACATAGAGTAAATGGCAATAGGTAAAATGAAATCAGTTTATTGGAGAGCATGTAACTGATAGAGAATTTTGTTTATAAAATGATTAGAATTGGAACACTGATTAAACACATTTCTTTTGTATGATGGAGACGTAATGGGGAAAAAATGGTTATTTTGCAGTACAAATGTGGAAAAAAAGATAAGTTCTGCGAAGAAGTACAGAATAAGAAATATGAAAGGCAGAAGAATAACTGCAGAGGTTTTTACAGGAGAAATAAGTTATGACAGATGAAGAATATTATGAATTTATACAACCATATGAAGATGCTAAACAGATGCTTCTCACACGTCTTGATGTGTTGAATCACAACCTGTACGGTGACGCATCTGCAAGACCGATCCACAACATCCAATGCAGGATCAAGAAGAAACAGAGCATTGAAGAGAAACTGCAGCGAAAGGGAAAAGAACCTACTGTGATGAATGCGAAGGATTATCTTCAGGATATTGCAGGTGTCAGGGTGATCTGCTATTTTGTAGATGATATCTATAATCTGACAGAGCTTCTGAAAAGCCAGAGTGATCTGATCGTGATCAGGGAACGTGATTATATCGGAAATCCGAAACCAAACGGATACCGAAGCTATCATGTGATCGTAGGTGTGCCGGTGTACTGTCTGGATGGAATGGAATATTTTCCTGTGGAGATACAGTTTAGAACAATGTCCATGGATTTCTGGGCAAGCATGGAACACAGGATCTCTTATAAAAAAGAACGAACAGATAAAGAACAGCTCAGAGATGAATTACGAGAATATGCAAATATGCTGGTAGAGATTGAGAGCCGTTTTGAGCAATATAATGAGACGGATCATCAACAGGAGAAAAGAACAGTAGTTGTATAGTAGCGCTTTATGAAAATACAGTTTGTATTACCTACGAAATCCTTGTAAAAGGATATGAATTTTTGCTGACCGGGTAGAGAAATCCTTGCACTTTTTTAAAAATTCCTTTATAATGTACCGGATTAGTGTTTTAACAAACTAAAGGGAAAGAGGATTAAAGAAATGAAAAAAGTTTGGGACAAATGGACCAGGATTGCTCTTGTAAAGAGAATCCTGGTTGGCCTGATTCTGGGTGCGATTCTGGGAATTGCTGTACCGCAGGCAACAGGAATCGCAATTCTGGGTGATGTCTTTGTAAGCGCGTTAAAGGCAATCGCACCTTTGCTGGTATTCTTCCTGGTTATCAGTTCCCTGTGTAATGCAGGAAAATCTCACGGAGGAGTTATTAAGACAGTTATCATTCTCTATATGTTCAGTACAGTTCTGGCAGCAGTGATTGCAGTATTTGCGAGTATGGCATTTCCTGTAAAGATGACACTTGCAAATGCAGCAACAGATACAAGTGCACCACAGGGTATCGTTGAGGTATTAAATAACCTGCTTCTGAACGTAGTTGCCAACCCGGTATCTTCATTGGTAAATGCAAACTATGTAGGGATCCTGATGTGGGCTGTTCTTCTTGGGCTTGCTTTTCGTGCAGCTGATAAGATGACAAAGAAGGTTCTGGCTGATGTTGCAGATGGTATTTCCATGGTAGTAACCTGGATCATTAATCTTGCACCTTTTGGAATTTTTGGTCTGGTATTTAACACAGTATCTACAAACGGTCTGGATATCTTTACGACTTATGGAAAACTGTTGCTTCTTCTTGTAGGATGTATGCTGTTTATCTATTTTGTGACCAATCCGCTTCTGGTTTACTGGTGTATCCGCCAGAATCCATATCCGCTGATTTTCCACTGCCTGAAGAGAAGTGCGCTGACAGCTTTCTTTACAAGAAGTTCCGCAGCTAATATTCCGGTAAACATGAAAGTCTGTGAAGAGATGGGACTGGACAGAGATACTTATTCTGTAACCATTCCGCTTGGTGCAACTATTAATATGGATGGTGCGGCTATCACTATTACGGTTATGACAATGGCAACTGCATTTACTCTTGGTATTCATGTAGATATTCCGACAGCAATTATCCTGAGTCTTCTTGCAGCTCTGTCAGCATGTGGCGCTTCCGGTGTAGCCGGCGGATCACTTCTTCTGATCCCGATGGCATGCTCTCTGTTCGGAATTTCAGATGACATTTCCATGCAGGTTGTTGCAGTAGGATTTATCATTGGCGTAGTTCAGGATTCTGTAGAAACAGCTTTGAACTCTTCTTCAGATCTTCTGTTATCTGCTTCCGCAGAATTCAGACAGTGGAAACTTGAAGGGAAAGAGATTAAATTTAAATAAGATTGCAATGAGCGAAACGGTCGTCCGGTATGGACGGCCGTTCTTTTATGTCATAGGAAATTACTCTGTAATGTTCCTATAACATAAAAAAGCCCTTCGGGCAGGATCGCACTGCGACGGAGAGGAATTATGTCGCTGAAGCGACCCGCCGCAGGCGGAGAATCCTGCAAGCAGGATTCTTTCATATAAGGCACAACTATAAAAATGATTGCTACATATTCGGGAATTTCTGTGCATACACTGTAAAAACAGCGTCTTCGGAGGCTTATCCGTGAAAGATTATATCGAGGAGCGGGCAGTGGAAATTGCAAATTATATTATTGATACAAAGGCAACGGTGCGTCAGGCGGCGAAGAAATTCGGGATTAGTAAGAGCACTGTACATAAGGACTGCACTGACCGTCTCAGTCAGCTCAATCCGGGACTGGCATGTGAAGTGAGACAGGTTCTGGATGTGAACAAGCAGGAGCGGCATATCAGAGGTGGGCTCGCTACAAGAGAAAAATATTTACATCAGCATTAGAGCGTAAAAGAAGCTGCTGTCGGATATGACAGTAGCTTTTTTCAGGTGTTTTTTGTATAATAAAATGCTGTAAAGGCTTTGCAAAAACATAAGGGAGGATAAGAAGATGGCATTAATGGAAGTGAACTTCTTTTCAAAAGCACTGATGCGTCCGGTAACGATGAATGTAATCCTGCCGGTTGATAAAGTGTTTTTTGGAGAAGAAACAGAAGAAGAGAACAAACCGTTTAAGACTTTGTATCTGCTTCACGGAGTAATGGGAAATTACACAGACTGGGTAACAGGAACATGTATTAAGCGATGGGCAGAAGAAAAGAATCTGGCAGTAGTTATGCCTTCCGGAGCAAATATGTTCTATATGGATCATCCGAATGCAAATGAAAACTACAGTGAATTTATCGGAAAAGAACTTGTAAAGATCACACGAAGAATGTTTCCGTTATCATACAAAAAAGAAGATACATTTATTGCCGGGTTATCTATGGGAGGATACGGTGCAATCCGAAATGGTCTGAAATACCATGATACATTCGGATATATCGCAGGCCTTTCTTCAGCCATGATACTTGAAAAAATGGGGATAGCAGATGACAGTTCTCCTATGTTCTTTGAGAAAAAAAGTTTTCTGGAGAGTGTATTTGGAGATCTGTCCCGGATCAAAGACTGTGAGATCAATCCGGAATGGATTGCCGAAAATATGAAAAAAGATGGAATCCCATTTCCGCATATGTACCTTGCCTGTGGACTGGATGATCCGCTTCTTCCTCCGAACCGTAAGTTCAGAGATACCATGCAGAAACTGGGTGTGGATGTAACTTACGAGGAAGGTCCGGGAGCACATGAGTGGGATTTCTGGAACCGTTATATTAAGAAAGTACTGGACTGGCTGCCACTTGATAAGGACAGTAAAGAAGGGATGAACAGCGGGAATGTAGGACTGTAAATGAGAGAGTCGCAACAGATGGATATGAAATCTGTTGTGGCTCTTTTTATTTCTGTTGCAGGAAATTACTCCGTAATGTTTCTGTAACAGAATAAAGTTCTATGGGCAGGACTCCTTCTTATACGTTACTGTTCACTCCGTTCACAGTAACTTAGCCAAAATTCATTCCAGATTGCCTGCGGCAATGGAATTTTGGCTTGTATGTCTCGGGATAGTGGTATGTGAACAGTAACTCTTATACAAAATTATCATAGCAATTTTGCAGAAAATATATTGAATATCAGACAGAAGTTGTGTATAATGAAAAAGCAAAATAAAGTATATTATTTTAGAAAAAGGTAAAATAAAAACCTGAAATCATAAACTGTGGAGGTAAAAATGACTAAGCTTGTAATTAATCCATCAAAGAAACAGAGCAAAATCAACAAAGAAATCTATGGGCATTTCTCAGAGCATCTGGGAAGATGTATCTACGAAGGAATCTATGTAGGTGAGGATTCCCAGATCCCGAATAAGAACGGAATGCGTACAGACGTAGTAGAAGCACTGAAGCATATCAGGATTCCGGTACTTCGCTGGCCGGGTGGATGCTTCGCAGATGAATACCACTGGAAAGACGGTATCGGACCAAAGGAAACACGTAAAAAAATGATCAACACACACTGGGGCGGTGTGGTAGAGGATAACAGCTTTGGTACACATGAATTTTTTGAACTCTGTGAGCAGCTTGACTGCGAAGCTTATGTTAATGGTAACCTGGGAAGCGGAACAGTTCAGGAAATGTCTGAATGGGTAGAATATATCACATTCGAGGGTGTTTCCCCGATGGCTGATCTCCGTAAGAAAAACGGACATGAGAAACCATGGAAACTGGATTTCTTTGGAGTTGGAAATGAGAACTGGGGATGTGGCGGAAATATGAATCCTGACTTCTATGCAAATGAATACCGCCGTTATCAGACTTATGTCCGCAATTATCATCCGGATTACCCAATCCACAAAGTCTGCTGTGGTGCCAATGTAGATGATTATGAGTGGACTTCCGAAGTATTAAAGACTACACATAATCATTGCCTGAAAGAACTTCACGGAAATATGGATGGTCTTTCTCTTCATTATTATGTACATCCGGAAGGATGGGAAATCAAGGGAAGTGCTACAGATTTTGATGATAAGGTATGGTATAAGAGTTTGAATAAAGCGCTCTTTATGGAAACTCTGATCGAGCGTCACGGACATATCATGGACGAATATGATCCTGAGAAAAAGATCGGTATGATCGTTGACGAGTGGGGCGCATGGTACACAGTGGAACCAGGCACAAACCCTGGCTTCCTGTATCAGCAGAACACAATGAGAGATGCCCTGATCGCAGGTATCACTCTGAATATCTTTAACAAACACAGTGACAGAGTAAAGATGGCAAACCTTGCGCAGATCGTAAATGTTCTTCAGTCCGTTATCCTTACAGATGGTGCTGATATGATCCTGACACCAACCTATCATGTATTTGATATGTACAAATATCATCAGGATGCAATGCTTGTAGACAGTTCTATCGAAACAGAAACCATCGGTGTGGAAGAAGAGTGGCAGGTACCGAACCTGACAGAATCTGTATCTGTAGCAGAAGATGGAGCTGTACATATCACATTGACAAACCTGTCACTGGATAAAGATTATGAGATCAGAACTATCCTTACAGACTATCAGGTAAATGAAGTTAAAGGTGAGATCGTACACGGCGAAATGCACGAAATGAATACCTTCGAAACACCGGACCAGGTACGTGTAAAAGAATTTAACGAAGTAGAAAAAACAGCAGAAGGAATCAGATTCACAATTCCTAAATGCAGTGTTCTTCATCTGGAAGTAAGATAATTACAAGATTTTTAGTCGAATTAGGTAGTGAAGCGGATGATTTTATTCGCTTGACACAGATAAAGAGTTTTGTATAAAAATGAATGAACTTTACAGATTCACAGAAAATGCCGCTTCTGACAAAACAGGCAGGTATTTTCTGTGAATATTTATAATGGAAACAAAAAGGAGACTAAGGTATGAACGGGAAGCTGCGTGTGTGCAGAAAATGTCTGCCCGGACAGAATAATGAAGAGACTTTTTACGAGGATCTGTCACGCTACATTCAGCGCATGGATGAGGATCTGAAAGTAGACCAGCAGATTTACGAAAAAAGGCTTAACATATGCAGCACCTGTGACCGCTTAATGAATGGGATGTGCAGGCTTTGCGGATGCTTTGTGGAACTGCGGGCTGTACAGAAGGTGCGAAAATGTCCGGATCTGCCGGCAAAATGGGAGGCGCAGAAATGAGAGATGGTTTAAAAGAAAGGTTATTAAATAAGGTAAAAGTAACGGATAAATTCTGGCGAGGATATCAGGAACTGGTAATGGATACAGTAATTCCTTATCAGGAGAAAATATTAAATGATGAGATTCCGGGAGTGGAGAAAAGCCATGCACTGGCAAACTTCCGCATTGCAGCAGGACTGGAAGAGGGTGAGTTTTACGGAATGGTTTTCCAGGACAGTGATGTTGCCAAATGGCTGGAAAGTGTGGCGTATGCACTGGAAGTCCGTCCGGATGCTGAACTGGAAGAACGTGCAGATAAGGTTATTGAAATTATTGAAAAAGCGCAGCAGGATGACGGTTATCTGAATACTTTTTTCACAATCAAAGAGCCGGAACACCGCTGGCAGAATTTACAGGAATGCCATGAATTATACTGTGCCGGACATATGATGGAAGCAGCGGCGGCTTATTATGAGGTGACTGGAAAAGACCGTCTGCTTCATGTGATGGAGCGCATGGCAGAACATATCGGGAAACGTTTTGGAACAGAAGAAGGCAAAGAACCGGGGATTCCGGGACATCAGGAAATCGAGCTGGGACTTTTGCGTCTCTATGAAGTGACCGGAAAAGAAAATTACAAAGACCTCGCCAGATATTTTATTGAACAGCGTGGAAAAGATCCGGATTACTTTGTCAAAGAGAGGGAAAAAAGAGGCTGGGTTCACTTTGATATGGATGTGCATAACAGAGAATATAATCAGGCACATGCTACTGTCTATGAGCAGAAAGAAGCAGTAGGACACAGTGTCCGTGCTGTTTATATGTATACTGCCATGGCAGAACTGGCTTCTCTTTACAAAGATGAAAAACTCTATCAGGCATGCTGTGATCTCTGGGAGAACATGACTCAGAAGAGAATGTATATCACCGGAGGAATCGGCAGTACCGTAGACGGAGAAGCATTTACCATTGATTATGATCTGCCGAATGACACCGTTTATGCGGAAACCTGTGCATCTATCGGACTGGTATTTTTTGCAAGAAAGATGCTTGATAATGTAATGGATGGACGCTATGCAGATGTGATGGAACGTGCACTTTATAATGGGATCATCAGCGGAATGCAGCTTGACGGAAAGAAATTTTTCTATGTAAATCCACTGGAAACAGAACCTGGAGTCAGCGGGAAATTATACGGATATAAGCATGTTCTGCCGGAGCGTCCGGGCTGGTATACATGCGCATGCTGCCCTCCCAATGTAGTCCGTCTGCTGATGTCTCTTGGTAAATATCTGTGGAGTGAGACAGAAGATGGAGTTTATTCTCATATCCCGGCAGGTACAGAAGCGCACTTTGATAAGATGGATGTAACTGTAGAGAGCAACTATCCGTGGGATGGCAGAGTGACCTATCATATAACCGGAAAAACAGAGGAAGAGACTATCCTGGGAATCCATATCCCATCCTGGGTACGCCCGGGTTCTGTTCAGGTACGTATAAATGGAAAAGTGAAAGATATCACGGCAGATGTGGAAAAGGGATATCTGATCCTTAAGAGAGTGTGGGAAAATGATGAAGTAGAACTTGTTTTCCCGATGAAGATCCGCAAGATTTATGCAAACCTTAAAGTAAGAGAAGATGCCGGCTGTGTAGCGTTTATGCGCGGGCCGATGGTTTATTGTTTCGAGGGTGTGGATAATCCGGGTCTGCTTCAGTCTTACCACATCTTTGAAGATGCAAAGATGGAAGAGGAAGTCTGCAAAGAGGGTCTGCTGGAAGGCTGCGTCCTGCTTAAGATCAAAGCACGTAAGCTGGAGACAGTGGGAGATTCTCTGTACAGTGAAGTTGCACCGGTGAGAACGCTGACAACACTGACAGCAGTGCCGTATTATACATGGGGCAACCGCGGAGAAAACCAGATGAGAGTCTGGATGCGTGGGGAATAACCGGAAAATCAGAGGGAATATAAAATAAAAGCAAGGAACTATGTGGCAAAACACATCGGTTCCTTGCTTTTACTGTTTTCAGATACTCTGTAAAATTATACATTTGGAGTATAATGCACTTTCACATTAATATCCTGATTATAGTTTCCGAAATCTTTTCCGAAGAGTGTCAGACCGCCGATATTCTGAGATGGTTCATCCACCTGGAAACGGAATACCATATCATCCTGAGAGGTAAAAGTGAGCTGCTGTGTATTCACATCAGAGATCTTTAATCCATCGATAAAAGTACCGTGACGGTCAATGACAAGCATCTTCAGCAGACCATACTGATTCCAGTTCGGGAACCACCAGTCGGGGGTGAACATACCGTGGACATCACCGAAATCCCCGGGGCTTGTCCAGCTTCCGACCTTTGTATTATTCAGGAAAAAGGAAATATCAGAAGGCCAGTCATTATTGACTCCGGGAGCTTCTGAACTGATTTCAAAGGAGAGTGTCAGCCGGTCAATCTTCTGTCCCGGAGGCAGCATATTTGGAATGCGGTAATCAATAAATCCCCGTCCAAACCATAAAATCTTTGCATCTACATGGCTCGGATGAGCAAAATAACGGGGATCATCTACCTCACCAATAAGATTATCGGTAGTAGACAGCCCACAGGTCGGATAAACAGAATAATTAAAGTAGTTGCCAATCGGAATGTCAATAGAGTAACTGTCTTCAGCCGGACTGTCATTGTTAGAGGCAATATCAACCAAAATCTTGTCAACATTAATGCGGCAGACCTTCTGGTTTCCGTGACCGGAATGCTCTGGAAGAATTGCGAGAATTCCGGCTTCTTCGAGTTTCTTTACATGGCTGGTCAGGGCACCGTTGGTAATCCCCAGACTGGAAGCCAGTTCATTCATATTCATTTCCTGATGCTCAAGGAGAGTCTGGATCAGCCGTATGCGGATGTCAGAACCAAGAGCTTTGAAGACAGGAACCGCCTGCTCCAGACTTTTAATATATAACATAACGGATTTCCCTTTCTGTTAAAAATGATTTTGTAACGTTTACGGTAAATTATAACGAATCTGCAAAAAATGTGCAACGAAAAGAAAAAAATATAGTTGATATTTTCTGAAAAATGCAGTACACTTTTAAATATATAAAAAATAATTTATATAAATCTAAAATAAAAGCGAACAGGGGGACACACAATGAGTGAAGAACTTAAGTATAATAAGCCATGGATTCTGCAGAGAGCAGATCCATATGTTTACCGCCACACAGACGGAAACTATTATTTTACAGCATCCATACCGGCCTATGACCGGATTGTGCTGAGAAGAAGCGAAACTCTGGCAGGACTGAAAGATGCGGAAGAAGTGACAGTCTGGGAGAAACACAAAGAAGGAATCATGAGCGAACATATCTGGGCACCTGAGCTTCATTATCTGGACGGAAAATGGTACATCTATTTTGCGGGCGGGGACAAAGATGATATCTGGGCAATCCGCCCATATGTGCTGGAATGTGCAGATACAGATCCGCTTACAGGAGCCTGGACAGAGAAAGGCAAAATGGGACGTGCGGATGCAGATGAATTTTCTTTTGAAGCTTTCTCTCTGGATGCAACAGTATTTGAAAACAAAGGAAAACATTACTATGTATGGGCTGAGAAGGTAGGAGTCGGCAAGCAGATTTCCAATCTTTATATTGGGGAAATGGAAACTCCGTATAAACTGAAAACCGTTCAGGTACTTCTCACTTCACCGGATTATGACTGGGAAAGAGTTGGTTTCTGGGTGAATGAAGGACCGGCAGTTATTCATCATGACGGCAGGATTTATCTCACTTATTCTGCATCTGAGACAGGCGCTGCATACTGTATGGGAATGCTTGCAGCAGATGAAGATTCTGATCTTCTTGACCCGAAATCCTGGACAAAAGAACGTTATCCGGTTCTTCGTACAGATGAATCCAGAGGAATCTATGGACCGGGGCATAATTCCTTCACTGAAGACGAAGAAGGAAATCCGGTCATGGTTTATCATGCGAGAACAGAAGCAGAGATTGAAGGGAATCCGCTGTACAATCCAAACCGTCATGCCATGCTGATGAAAATCCGCTGGGATGAAAAAACAGGCGCACCGATATTTTCTTACGAAGATTAACGTAATCTGAGAGAGAATAATATTTGGAGAACAGGAGAGCTGGTATGAGAAAAAAATGGGGAATGATCCTGGGGCTGACAGGAATGATGCTTCTCGGAGCACAGAGTATATATGCTGCGGAAGCTGCTGATGGCACAGCAGAGACAACAGATGCGGCAAACGAAAAAGAAACAGCAGGCGCAGATGATATTGAGAGCAAGATTAAGAAAGGTGGCTTTACTGCCGGAGCTTCCGTGCATGATCCATCTGTCATCAAAGACAATGACACTTACTATATCTTTGGCTCCCATATGGAATCTGCGAAGTCCACAGATCTGAGAAACTGGACCGGTTTTTCCTCCGGGGTCAATGCAGAGAATAAGCTGTTTGACAATCTTTTTGACGGAGAAGAAGACGGCGATCCGGCAGCGTTTACTTATGTAGGAAAGAACGAGGAAGGTGGTTATTCCGTGTGGGCACCGGATGTCATCTATAACAAAAAAATGGGAAAATATGTGATGTATTTCTGCACCACATCTTCTTATGTGAAATCCAATATCTGCTTTGCAACAGCAGATGATATTGAAGGTCCGTATCACTATGAGGACACATTCCTGTACTCTGGTTATAGCTATCATGATGTTAAGGAAAGTAATATCGAAGAACTGATGGGAACAGACCCAAGGCCATATACAGCAGCGTCTTATGACAATAATAACTGGCCAAACTGTATTGACCCGGATGTTTTTTATGATAAAGACGGGCGTATGTGGATGGTTTATGGCTCCTGGTCCGGCGGTATTTTTCTGATTGAGATTGATGAAGAGACCGGCTATCCGATTTATCCGGAAGCAGACGAAGAAAATCATGTGGACAGCTATTATGGCAAGAAACTTCTCGGTGGTTATCACAACTCCATCGAAGGCCCGCATATTATGTATGATGAGACCAATGGATATTATTATCTGTTTTTGTCCTATGGAAATCTGCAGGCAAAAGGAGGTTATCAAATGCGTCTCTTCCGCTGTGACACTGTAGACGGAACTTATACAGATGCAGCAGGGAAGGATATGTATTTATTTGTGGAGCATAAAGATCATGGACTGAAAATGATGGGAAATTATACATTCCCGAGTCTTACCCAGACCTATATGGCGCCAGGCGGACAGACTGCATTTGAAGATGAAGATGGTAAATTATACCTGGTCTATCATCAGCGTTTTGCTAAAACCGGAGAACTTCATGAGCCTCGTGTACATCAGTTGTTCCGCACAAAAGACGGATGGCTGGTTGCTGCGCCATTTGCCACAGACGGCGAGACGTTGAAAGAGGATGGATATTCCGGAGATGAAATCCAGGGTACTTTTTATCTGGTAAATCATGGTACGGATATTTCGGACAGGGTACATAAACCGCAGAGGATTCAACTTAATGCAGACGGAACAGTTACCGGAGAAGAACTGGAAGGCAAATGGGAAGCAGAAGAAGGCACACCATATATTGATGTGACTCTCGGTGAAAATACTTATACAGGAGTTGTCCTGGAAATGACCGATGAGGCAGGCAATGATACGATGTGCTTCAGCGCTAAGGGTGACAATAATGAAACTATATGGGGTGTGAAATATCTGTTGCCATAAATGGCTGTGGGAGTATTCGGGGCAGTATATAAATCTGAAGTCAGGCGGAGAAATCAGATGTTTTCGGGATGATAACCGATGGTAATCCGTATATGCTGGTTATAATCTCCGAAACCTGCACCAAAAAGAGTACACCCGCCGGGATGTTCGGCGCCCGGAAGAACAGAAAAGCGCAATTTCATAATGGACTGATCAGTGAGTGCAAGCTGTCTGGTGGAAACATCGGACAGCTTTTCTGTGTCCAGAAAAGTGCCTTCAGGGGTGATCGTCAGTTTTTTCAGCAAACCATACTGATTCAGAAAAGAAAACCACCAGGAAGGATTGTATTTCCCTCTGCGGTCCCCATAATCACCAGGGCTGGTCCAGGTGCCAAGGATTACACCGTTCAGGGAAAAGGTAATATCAGAAGGCCACACATTACAGAATCGGGGGGCTTCGGAACTGATCTCAAAGGAAACTGTCAGTTCTTCAATCACGCTGTGATCAGGGATGAAATTGGGCAGTATATACTCCAGATATCCGGTGGTGAACCAGACGATCCTTGCCTGGCGGCTGCCTGGGTGTATGAAATACCGTGGCTGATCCAACTGTCCCACAAAAGAAGTAGAAGTTGCCATACCACAGGTGGGAGTTACCGAGAAATCAGAAAAATGTCCCACGCCGATTTCTGCACTGTAAGTCTGCAGATCAGGACCGTAAAGCGCCATATTTACCAGAAGCTGATCCCAGTCTTTTATAAAATAGCAGCGTTTCTGTGTTCCGTGTGAGAGAGATTCATCCCTGAATTCTATCAGCCCGGCTTCGGCCAGAAGATTAAGGTGAGGGGACAGGGTTGTAACGGGAATTTTCAGGTTTTGTGCAATTTGTTTAATATTCAGACCTTCTCTTTCTTGGATCAGACGCAAAATTTGTACACGGACAGGGGAACCGAGAGCTTTGAAGATGGCAAGACCATCGGAAACAGAACAGGATTTCATGTAAAAACCTCCTTTTGACTGTATTTACAGGTATATAACACTAAATAAGAATTTTTAGAAAAATACGTTTTGATTAGTTATTTTACCATAAAATTGGTTAAAAAAATATAGGGAAATAGCAAAAAAATAGATAGATTGATGAATAAATAACGGGCATTTATTTTAGATAAAACTAAAATAATAAAAATAAATCAAAAATATATTGACATTTACAGGAAAGAATTATATAATATCAACATAAACCGGAGCTGAAAATAAAAAAGTTGTGCAAAATGACCATAACAAAAAGATGGACTATATATTTTAAAAAAATACGAAATGATTATGGGGTTTGTACAATGGCATCATTGAAACCGGAAGAGCGCAAAGAAATGCAAAAAAGGAGGATCTTTTTATGAAGAGAAGAAAATTGTTCGCGTTACTTATGACTGCGGCTATGGCAGTGTCCAGTATGAGCATGGCAGTGAATGTCTTTGCAGAAGAAGACACAACAGAGGAAGCTGCTGAGAGCGAAGAACCGGCTGAAGGAGAGCCTACAGCAGTAACAACCGTAGGTCCTGATGATGGAACAAAATTCGAGATGTGGTCATTCGTAGACCTGCATAATGAGTTTTATGGTCAGATGGTAGATAAGTGGAATGAAGAGAATCCGGACAAACAGATCCAGATTACATTCAGTACATATCCATACTCTGATATGCATAACAAATTAATGATGTCCTTACAGGCAGGATCCGGTGCTCCTGACCTCTGCGATATCGAGATCGGACAGTTCCCGAACTATTCCGGTGATGACAGCCCTCTGTATTCCATGAATGATGCACTTGCTCCTTATGAAGATACAATGGTGCAGTCAAGACTTGATGTTTATTCCAAAGCTGACGGAACAAGACTTGGTGTTCCTTTCCATGTAGGTGCAACTGTTATGTACTGGAACGCAGATCTTCTTGAATCTTATGGATTAGATTACAAATCTGTAAAGACATGGGATGATTATACAAAACTTGGTGAAGAATTAAAAGAAGCTTCCAACGGTGAAGTGTACTTAACTTCTGTTGATACAGGCGGTGTTGACTGGATGTGGCTTGCAATGGCTGAGAATGGTGAAGACTGGACAGGCGGTCCGGACGGAACTGTAAACGTACAGCTTGATTCTGTAAAAGAAATGCTCACAATGCAGCAGAACTGGTTAAACGATGGAATCGCAATGGTATCCACAGACGGACATGTTGACCTTGAAGCTGGTTTCTCCAACATCATGGAAGGTAAAATTGCTTCCTTCCCGAAAGCTATGTGGTACATGAGCCGTTTCAAAGATTACATGCCGGAGATGGAAGGCAAATATGACATCACAACATGCCCTGTATTTGAAGAAGGACAGAAATGCTCCGTTGGTATCGGTGGTACAGGTACTGTTGTAACAAATCAGTGTGAGAATCCTGAACTTGCAGCTGAATGGCTTGCATGGGCTAAATGCTCTGAAGAAGGTGAAAACCTGATCTGGAACGAACTTGGATTTGACGTCTGCAACACAGCATTATGGTCTGACGAAGATTTCGCATATGATGAATCCAATACTTATAACACATTCTTCCGTGTAAAACCATACGAAGTTCTGAATGAACTTGCTGAAAACGATGCAATCGGAACTATTTACACAACAAAGAACTCTCCGACACTGAACGATTACATGTGTACAACAACTCTGAACAATGTATTAGAGGATGGCATGGATGTAGATGAAGCGCTTCAGGATGCACAGGATTATCTTGATTTCGAATGTGAATAATAAGATGATAATAGTTCACTGATCAAGTGAATAATGAA
>NZ_JBWJVQ010000172.1:0-22585 GCF_056339875.1 Blautia sp. ZXY-1-C6 | reverse complement strand
AGTTCTTGAAGGAAGCCGGTTTAAGGATGAACAGGGGAAGATCATCAGCCATGAAATGGAAATTTTCTTTGAAGAGCCACAGAAATTTGAACGTCCTGCAAAACGGCGAAAACATTTCTGATATCCTGAAACGCACCAGAGAATTCTGGGTGGAGAAAACGACAGATTCTGCTCTGGCAGACAAAACAATTCTTGTTTCTTCTCATGGATGTGCAGTTCGTGCACTGCTTCAGAATGTCTATCAGGATCCGAAACATTTCTGGCATGGATGTGTGCCTCCAAACTGCAGTATCAATCTGCTTGAAGTAAAAGATGGAAAAGCTAGATTTCTGGAAGAAGATAAAGTTTATTCTGAAATATAACAATTCTGTAAAATAATCCGGTGGACAACTGTGCTTTGAGTACAGCTTTTCTGCCGGACTTTTAATATATTTTGTTATTGTTTACACACCACTATCCCGAGACATACAAGCCAAAATTCCATTGCCGCAGGCAATCTGGAATGAATTTTGGCTGTTACTGTTCACTGGTAATATCCCGCGAGGTGTTTTTTGTGAGCGAAGGTCACAGAAAACCCGAGATATACCGCGCGAATTTATGCGATTAGCATAAATTCTGTGCATCGCGAAGCGTGTTACTGAGAACGGAGTGAACAGTAACTTTTGGCTACGTTACTGTGAACAGTAACTATATTTTTACTTGTGACAGATATGACGTTGTGATATGATATACGAAAAAGGAAATTGTCTGTAATTTTGTGCAGAATCTGCAAATAATCACAGGAGGTGTATTATGGGCAAAAAAATTATGAATACGGTTCTTTTTCTGGTGGTGCTTGGCGGATGTGTTGCCATGACGCTGCTGACCGGGAATGGTTCATCAGGCACGATGATTTATAACTTTGCATTCCTCGCTGTTATGGCTGTGATCTATCTGGCCGGACTGTTTGGCGGTATGTTTCGGGTAGACAGCATTGGAGAGGCTCTTGCAAGAGGAACGCAGGAGCTTTCCAGTATATTCAAAGTACCCGGAAAAGCCAAAAGCGAAGATCTTTCCTGCCTGAAGGGGATGTTTGAACATAAATATCTGGATGACAGAATGGACAGCTTTGTAGATGCCATGGAGAAAAACCAGGAAGGAATCGGAGATGTTGAAGATTACATAAATGAGGACGAGATTGATCTTCATGTACATAAGAAGATTCTGGAAATGGCACCGGATATTTTTACCAGCCTTGGTATTCTTGGTACTTTTATTGGTCTGGTATGGGGGCTTAAGAGTTTTGAGCCATCCAGCTATGAGACAATGACTACCTCTGTATCTGCCCTGGTAGATGGTATCAAAGTAGCATTCCTTACTTCTATCTATGGAATTGCATTTGCACTGATCTACAGTTCCGGAATGAAAAGCGTTTATTCCGGAATGGATGCGAAGCTTCAGGGGTTTCTGGAGAGATTTCATCTTTATGTACTTCCGGCGGCTGAGAGCGAGTCAAGAAACCTGATGCTTGCAAGTCAGAAGGTTCAGACAAAAGCCATGAAACAGATGGCAGAGCAGCTTACCTCACAGATGGCAGAGAGTTTTGAGAAAGCAATCAATCCTACTTTCCAGAAGATGACAGAATCTCTGGAGATTCTGACAGAATCTGTAACAAAATGTCAGGAGGATGTGGTTCAGGATATCCTGCGTACTTTTTTGCGGGAGATGAACGGTTCATTTAAAATGCAGTTCACAGATTTCAATGAAGCTCTTGTACAGCTGAAGGAAGCGCAGAAAGAAAATATTGATTATACTACAAGGCTCTATCAGACGATGAGTAATCAGCTGAATACCTCTTATGCAAAACAGAGCGAAGCTATGAAAGACCTTGTAAATGAACTGGGACAGGTTCAGGGCCGTTATATGTCTACGGCAACAAGAATCACACAGGATAATCAGGAAATCCAGAAGCTTCAGCAGCAGGATTATCAGCGCATTGCGGATTATCTGCATGAATCCGAGAAATCTTCTGCCAAATTCTGGGTTGCCTGCAATCAGACAATGCAGAAGTATGTGGAAGCTGCTGCACAGGGAATGGAAAAGGTTTCTGCCGCAAATCAGGCAGGAAAAGATGTGCTTGAAGCGAACCGCAGACTGGTGGAACAACTGGATGCAAAAATGAAGGACTTTGTATCTTATCAGAAGATGACCTATGAAACAATGGAAGAGGTGCGCAAACTTTTTGCAGACATTTCTGTTCAGAAAGAGGATAACAATATTTATCTTTCCGGCGGAAAGGCGGCTCAGAGTGCGGCGCAGAAAGAATCCGCAGAAGAAATACGCAGGCTTCTGGAAGAACAGAGCGAACGTCAGGAGGCACTTCTGGAGGAAATGAACAAAAATATGAAAAATATTTCCAAAAACCAGAAAGGTAAATTCAGCTTATTTAAATAGAAAAAGGAGAAAAATATGCGCAAAAGAAAGAAATCAGAAGATAGCGGATTTAATGTCTGGCGATCTTATTCTGATATGATGGCCGGTGTGCTGCTCCTTTTTATACTGATCATGTGTGTAACTCTTTTTCAGGCTCAGAAAAGCTATAATGAGAGCATAAAAGAGAGAGATGATAAAATAGCTCTTCAGGAGCAGTACACAGCAGAGATTCTGGCACAGCAGAGCGAGCTGGACGAGAAGGACAGTAAGTTGAGTTCCCAGGATGAACAGCTTGACAAGCAGAAAAAGCTTCTTGCAGAACTGGCAGCACAGTTAAAGGAACAGCAGGACAGTCTCGATGAGAAAACATCTCTTCTTGCCACACAGCAGAAGAAAATTGATAATATCATCGGTGTCAAGGCAGATGTTATTGAAGCATTGCAGAAGGAGTTTTCCAAAAACAATGTAAGTGTTGATATTGATGCTCAGACAGGTGCTCTTACCCTCAATGCAAATGTATTATTTGACTATGATAAGTCAGAACTGACAGATGAGGGCAAACAGGAACTTGCAGATATCCTTCCGATCTACTGTAAAGTGCTTCTTCAGAAAGATTATAAGAAGTATCTGGCTGAGATCATCATTGACGGTTATACAGACACAGACGGAGACTATGATTACAATCTGGAGCTTTCTCAGAAACGTTCTCTCGCAGTTGCACAGTATTTGACGGAAATCAGGGAGAACTTCCTGAGTTCTGATGAGATTTCAGAACTTCAGAATTATCTGACCGTAAATGGTCATGGTTCAGCCAATCCGGTTCTGGATTCTGATGGGAATGTAGATAAGGATGCATCCAGACGAGTGGAAGTAAAGTTTCGTCTGAAAGATGATGAGATGATAAATGAGCTTAATCAGATTATGAATACAGATAAGACTTCTGATTCTGAAAAATCCGGCAGCAATTAAACTGCCGGATTTTTCAATTCCGGAGTGTGTTTGAAAAATGCTTTGATGCAGATGCTTTTTCTTACAATTCACGAAAGATAACGAGTAATTTTACCAATAACAGTTCACATTTCCGAGAGAAAATGTGGTATGATAAAACAGTACACAGTTTCCTGTAATGGTGCTGATACGCTGTACCCTACATAAGAAAAAAGAAAGAGGAATTATCATGTCTTTGAAAATTGGAAGAAACGATCCATGCTGGTGTGGAAGCGGAAAAAAATATAAAAAATGCCATGAGGCATTTGATGAAAAAATGGAAATAATGAAGCAGAAAGGATATGCAGTGATCGATCATGATCTGATCAAAACACCCGAACAGATCGCGAAAATAAAAGAAAGCTGCAAAATCAATATCGCAGTTCTTGATTATGTGGAAGAGCATATTAAACCAGGTGTATCCACTGAAGAGATTGACAGATGGGTACATGAAGAGACTGTACGGCATGGGGGAATCCCGGCACCGTTAAATTACGAAGGATTTCCAAAGAGCGTGTGTACTTCTGTAAATGAAGTGGTATGCCATGGAATCCCGGATGAAGAGCAGATTCTGAAAGAGGGAGATATTATCAATGTTGATGTATCTACAATATATAATGGTTATTATTCTGACTCGTCCAGAATGTTCTGCATCGGTAAAGTGAGTCCGGAGAAAGAAAAACTTGTCAAGGTCACAAAAGAATGTGTTGAGATTGGTATTTCCCAGGTGAAACCATGGACTCCGATCGGAAATATGGGAAGTGCAGTTCATAAACATGCAGTAGAAAACGGATATTCTGTAGTCAGAGAAATCGGTGGACATGGTGTGGGAGTTGAGTTCCATGAAGATCCATGGGTAAGCTTTGTTTCTGAAGAGAATACAGGTGTCCTGATGGTTCCGGGTATGATGTTTACCATAGAGCCGATGGTAAATATGGGAAGCGATGAAATTTATACGGATGAGATTGACGAGTGGACAGTCCGTACAGAGGACGGACTTCCTTCAGCCCAGTGGGAAGTAACTGTTCTGGTTACGGAAACAGGATGTGAAGTAATCTGCTGGTAAAAAATTTGCAAAAAGTATTGCAATACATCAGGCTATATAGTATAATCACAACTGTTGTGAAAAAAGATGGTCCTCTGTTACAGGATATGTATTAAGAACATCCATATAAGAATAGGAGAAAAATACAATGAACGAAATTATCAAAAACATCGAAGCAGCTCAGTTAAAAGCTGAAGTACCGGCATTCAACACAGGTGATACTGTAAGAGTACACGCACTGATTAAAGAAGGAAACCGTGAACGTGTTCAGGTTTTTGAAGGAACAGTTCTCAAGAAACAGGGCGGAAGCAACAGAGCTACATTTACTGTAAGAAAGAGCTCTAACGGAGTAGGCGTTGAGAAAACATGGCCGCTTCATTCCCCACATGTAGTAAAAGTAGAAGTTATCCGTCGTGGTAAAGTACGTCGTGCGAAACTGAACTACTTAAGAGATCGTGTAGGTAAAGCAGCTAAGGTTAAAGAGCTTGTTAAATAATTTCATGAATTAGCAGAAGAAGGGACAATAACTTGTGTATTGTCCCTCTTTTTCCATCTGTCAGGAGATTTGGATGAATATCAGAAAATGGAAAGATAGTCCGGCACTGAAAGAGACCAGAGATATGCTGGAAACAAAACTTGAAGATAAAAAAGTCCGGGGAATCCTTAACTGGATATTTCAGATAGCGGTAGTGCTCATTTTTGGAATTCTGGCGGGAATTGCGCTGTTTCAATCAGTGACTGTACAGGAGAGTGCCATGGAGCCCACACTGCAGGTTGGAGAACGCTTTTTTGTAAACAGGGCTGTTTATAAAGTATCCTCACCTGAACGGGGAGATATCATTGTATATAAAACCAGTGGAAGTGATGATGCGGCTCTGCATATCGGCCGCGTGATCGGTCTGCCCGGTGAGACTGTACAGATATCCAACGGAGCAGTATTGATCAACGGAGAAGTATATAATGAAAATAAGAATTTTCCTGAAATCAGTAATGCGGGATTGGCATCCGACGGAGTGTCTCTGGAAAGCGGTGAGTATTTTGTACTTGGCGATAACAGAAATAACAGTGAGGACAGCCGGTATGGTGATATCGGAAATATCAATAAGAAATATATTGTGGGAAAGGTATGGTTTGTCATTTCCCCGAAAGATAAATTTGGATTTTTGAAAGGTTAGGTGTATATGAACGTACAGTGGTACCCTGGTCATATGACCAAGGCAAAGAGACAGATGCAGGAGGACATTAAGCTGATCGATCTGATCATTGAACTTGTGGATGCCCGCGTACCTCTTTCAAGCAGAAACCCGGATATCGATGAACTGGGAAAAAATAAATCCAGACTGATTCTTCTTAATAAATCAGATCTGGCTGACGAGCGCCAGAATGAAGCCTGGAAAACTTATTTTCAGGCAAAGGGATTTTATGTTGTAAAAGTAGATTCCAGAAATGGTTCCGGAATGAAAGCAATCAATAATGTGATCCAGGAAGCATGTAAGGAAAAGATAGAAAGAGACAGACGCCGCGGTATTAAAAACCGTCCGATCCGCGCTATGGTAGTGGGAATCCCGAATGTAGGAAAATCTACATTTATCAATACCTTTGCAGGACGGGCCTGTGCAAAGACCGGAAACAAGCCGGGAGTTACGAAAGGAAAACAGTGGATCCGTCTGAATAAGGGAGTAGAACTTTTGGACACTCCTGGTATTTTGTGGCCGAAATTTGAAGACCAGCAGGTGGGAATCCGTCTGGCATGTGTAGGTTCTATCAAAGATGACATTCTGAATATGGAGGAACTGGCACTCTGGCTGATCGATTATCTGCGCGAAAATTATAAAGGGATTCTGGCAGAGAGATATCAGATCACAGAGGAGGGAACTTCTGTGGAAGTTCTGGAGGCGATTGCCAGAGCCAGAGGGTGTCTGAAAAAGCAGGAAGAGCTGGACTATGCCAAAGCTTCGCTGATACTGTTTGATGATTTCCGTTCCGGAAAAATGGGGCGGATCACATTGGAGTGGGCGCCATTATGAAAACAATAGCTGAGATTAAAGCCGAGTTTGCTGCAGCAGATATGAGCAGCTACCCGGCTTTATATGAAATTTATAAAGAAGATACAAGAAGTGGTGTGCAAAAGCTGATCGCACAGTGCCGCAAAAAGGAAGCAGCTCTGGAAGCGGAGAAGCAGCGTATTGAAAATATGAAGGTATATGAGCATAAATATGAACATCTTGGTTATTTATGCGGAATTGATGAAGTGGGAAGAGGCCCCCTTGCAGGCCCGGTTGTGGCATGTGCAGTAATTCTGCCACAGGACAGCCGGATCCTTTATCTGAACGATTCCAAGAAACTCAGTGCTTCCAAAAGAGAAGAACTGTATGATGTGATTATGAGGGAAGCGGTTTCAGTAGGAATCGGTATGCGCAGCCCGGAGCGTATTGATGAGATCAATATCCTTCAGGCTACTTATGAGGCAATGCGGGAGGCGGTAAGTAAACTGGAAGTGGTTCCTCAGCTTCTTCTCAATGATGCAGTCACGATTCCTCAGATCACCATTCCACAGGTTCCCATTATTAAGGGAGATGCAAAGAGTGTTTCCATTGCAGCAGCAAGTATTGTTGCAAAAGTGACAAGGGACAGAATGATGGAAGAATATGATAAAGTGTTCCCGGAATATGGCTTTGCATCAAATAAGGGATATGGTTCTGCCGATCATATTGCGGCACTGAAAAAATATGGAGAAACCCCGATCCACAGAAAGACCTTTATTACACATTTCATATAAACAGTCGCAAAAGGGTTACTATCCTTCAGTACACAGCAATACACTGAGTGATGCACAGTAACAACAAAAGATGCCTACATATAATATAAAAAGAAATGGATGGAAGAATTTGCATAAAAATACCCGGTCTACCGGAAGCTGTTACGAACGAAAAGCTGCTGATTATCTGAAACAGCAGGGATTATTTATTCTGAGATATAATTACAGATGCAGATTTGGAGAAATTGATCTGATTGCCAGAGATGGAGAATATCTTGTTTTTGTTGAGGTAAAATACAGGAAAGACAATAGTTCCGGTTATTCGCTGGCTGCAGTAAATCCTGCTAAACAGAAAACCATATGTAAGGTGGCAAGGTATTTTCTTACAGTGGAATATCACAATGTGGATATCCCATGCCGTTTCGATGTGGCAGGAATTGACGGGGATGAAATACACTGGGTTAAGAATGCGTTTGAATATATTACAATCCTCTAATAATTATAGAAACTGCTTTGATGAATAATCTGCCATACAGCAGGAAGGGAATAATGAAATATGAAGATAAAATGGAACAGTGAACAGATTCCAAAGATGAATGTAAAAAACAATAAAGATGTTACATTTCTTACATATCCCGCATATGAAGAAATGAACTGGCTTGTTCATGGATTCAGCACCCGCTTTGGCGGAGTGAGCAGAGGAATCTACAGTTCTATGAACCTGAGTTTTACAAGAGGTGATGAGGAGTCCTGCGTGAAAGAAAATTACAGAAGGATTTCTGATGCTATGGGATTTGATATGAACAGCATCGTTACATCTGATCAGACTCATACCAACAATGTGCGGAAAGTAACAGAGAAAGACCGCGGAAAGGGAATTGTGATCCCGCGTGATTATACAGATACAGATGGAATGATCACAAATGTTCCGGGGCTGGTTCTTGCAACCTTTTATGCGGATTGCGTTCCACTGTATTTTGCTGATCCGGCGAATCACGCAATCGGACTGTCTCATTCGGGATGGAGAGGTACGGTTCAGAAAATCGGTGCAGTTACCATAGAAAAGATGTCTGAAGAGTATGGAAGTAATCCGAAAGATCTGAAAGTGGCCATCGGACCGTCTATCTGTCAGGAGTGTTATGAAGTCAGCGAAGATGTGATTGAAGAATTTGAAAAGGTTTTTGATAAGAAATACCGGAACAGGCTGTTTTACAGAAAAGAAAACGGAAAATATCAGTTAAATCTGTGGATGGCAAACAAGATTATTTTTCTGGAAGCGGGAATCCCGGAAGAAAACATTTCCATGCCAAATCTCTGTACCTGCTGTAATCCTGAGTTTCTCTTTTCTCACAGGGCTTCCCATGGAAAAAGGGGAAATCTTGGGGCTTTTCTTGGCATACGTTCATAAAACCTGAAATTGTTATAAGCACAACAGTGCGAAGTGAGTAATCCTGAATTTGCAGATTAACTGTACAATACGAAAGAGGGGGAGCTGGTTAACAGCTCCCCTTTTCGTATTCAGTATGCCGGAAAAACTATCTGGAATTTACTTTTTCCATAAGAGACATAATCTTTTCGTTGCTGGAACGAACCTTCTCAACGGAAACATCATGATTGATGATATCAATGATGCTCGCAAGATATTTGCTCATATTTGCTTCTACATAATATGGTCTTTCGAGAAGTTCCGGAATGCGGTAATTCAGGTTGGTTGTGATCACTCTGTCAAGCCAGCCTTTCTCGTAATATTCATCAAATTTATCCAGACCGTCTGTGAACAAACCGTAGGTAGTGCATACAAATACTCTCTTTGCGTTGCGTTCCTTTAACTGTTTGGCAACATCCAGCATACTTCCGCCGGAGGAAATCATGTCATCGATAACTACAACATCTTTGCCTTCTACGGAATCTCCGAGGAATTCATGTGCAACAATAGGATTCTTTCCATTGACGATTGTAGAGTAATCACGACGTTTGTAGAACATACCCATATCTACTCCAAGGATATTGGAGAAATATACAGCTCTTGACATGGCACCTTCATCAGGGCTGATGATCATCAGATGGTCATTGTCAACACGAAGATCCGGCACACTCTTGATCAGAGCTTTTAAAAACTGATAAGTAGGGAAAAAGTTATCAAAACCATTCAGCGGAATAGAGTTCTGGACACGTGGATCATGGGCATCAAAGGTAATGATATTGGAAACTCCCATATCGCTTAATTCCTTCAGTGCCAGTGCACAGTCCAGAGATTCTCTTTTAGTACGTCTGTGCTGGCGGCCTTCATAAAGGAACGGCATAATTACATTGATACGGTGTGCCTTGCCTGTTGCAGCGGAAATAATTCGTTTAAGATCCTGGAAATGGTTGTCAGGAGACATATGGTTCTCGTGTCCGCATACAGTATAAGATTCACTGTAATTGGTCACATCAACCATAATATAAAGGTCAGTGCCACGAACGGATTCTTTAATATAACCTTTACCTTCACCGGTTCCGAAACGGGGGCATTCACATTCTACAATAAATGATTCTTCGCTGTATCCCTGAGGAATAACACTGAGCTGTTTGCGTTCAACCAGCTCATTACGGAATTTAACAAGTTTTCTGTCAACTTCTTCTGCAAGTTCTCTGCATCCAAGAGCTGCAATACGGATAGGTGCAACCGGCATGGATTTTTCCAACAATTCTATGTTTGGCATAATACTCCTCCTAAGTAGTGATTTTATACTCAAAAAATAGATTTCAATATAATATATAACATTTGCCCTAAAATACGTCAAGGAATTTATTGATTTTTTCTTTTACAATTGTTATGATATAAAAGATAGTGGATTCTGGGCGCAGGTATATTTTGTCCGGAATTACTGTCATATGATATCAGGAGTAAATGTCAGAAAGTTACTGTGCCTGCACAGTAAATAAATCAGCGGCTCCTGAATGATCGAGAAACAAAATGTGCCGGAAAAGTTTATCCCACACACAATTTCCGGTTACATTCCAATGGAGTAAAATTCATGAAAAAAAATTTACACATAATATCCAGAGTTCTTCCGGACAGCATCGGAGAAGAACTGGAACTGGAACCGGGAGATGCGCTGCTTTCCATTAACGGCCAGCCGGTAGAGGATGTGTTTGATTATCGTTATCTGATGAATGACGAATTTGTTACGCTCCTTATCCGAAAGAAGAATGGCGAGGAATGGGAACTGGAAGTAGAAAAGGAATATGAAGATGATCTTGGCGTGGAGTTTGAGAACAGTCTTATGGATGAGTACCGCTCCTGTTCCAATCACTGTATTTTCTGTTTTATAGACCAGATGCCGCCCGGTATGAGAGAAACTTTATATTTTAAAGATGACGATTCCAGACTGTCATTCCTGCAGGGAAACTATGTTACCCTTACCAATATGAGTGACTATGATCTGGATCGTATTATCAAGTTTCATCTTTCCCCGATCAATGTATCGTTTCAGACTATGAATCCCAAGCTTCGCTGTAAAATGCTCCATAATCGATTTGCCGGAGATGCCCTTGCAAAAGTTGACAGGCTTTATAAAGGTGATGTGACCATGAACGGGCAGATTGTGCTCTGCAAGGGGATTAATGACAGGGATGAACTGGAATACAGTCTGGAAAAACTGTCGGAATATGCGCCTGTACTGCAGAGTGTTTCAATCGTACCTGTAGGTCTTTCTAGGTATCGAAAAGGTCTGTATCCACTGGAATCTTTTGATAAAGAGGATGCAAGGTATCTGATCAGTCAGGTAGAGCGGTGGCAGAAGATCATGGTGAAGAAGCATGGTATTCATTTTGTACATGCTTCGGATGAATGGTATATTCTTGCAGGATATGAACTTCCTGAGGAGGGCAGATATGACGGATACCTTCAGCTGGAGAATGGTGTTGGTATGATGCGTCTGCTTGAAACAGAGGTAAAAGAGAGACTTGAGCAGCTTGAAGGCGATGACAGAGAGGTAAATGCCACTGTTGCAACAGGACGGCTGGCAGCGCCTTATATAGGTAAAATGATAAAACTGGTACAGAAGAAATTTCCGAATGTCCAGGCTGAAGTATATGCAGTAAAGAATAATTTCTTTGGAGAGAAGATCACAGTTTCCGGTCTGATTACAGCTACTGATCTTATGGATCAGCTTGCGCAGAGAAATCTGGGAGAAAAAGTACTGATCCCATGCAATATGCTCAGAAGCGGCGAGGATGTTTTTCTGGATGACCTGACGGTGGAAGATGTCAGACAGGCTCTTAAGACGGAAGTTGTAGTGGTAGATGAACCAGGTGCTGACCTGGTAAACTGTCTGATCGAAGTACCAGACCATAAAAAGATAAGAAGGAGACAGATATATGAGCAAACCGGTAGTAGCGATAGTGGGCAGACCTAATGTAGGTAAATCCACATTGTTTAATGCGCTGGCAGGTGAGAAGATTTCTATTGTAAAAGATACACCTGGCGTTACAAGAGACAGAATTTATGCAGATGTGACATGGCTGGACAAGACATTTACCATGATCGATACAGGCGGTATTGAGCCGGACAGCAGTGACATCATCCTTTCTCAGATGAGAGAGCAGGCACAGATTGCCATTGATACGGCAGATGTTATCATCTTTATCACAGACGTTCATCAGGGACTGGTGGATTCCGATGCGAAGGTGGCAGATATGCTCCGACGCAGCGGCAAACCGGTTGTCCTTGTTGTGAATAAGGTAGACAGTATCCAGAAATTTATGATGGATGTTTATGAGTTCTATAACCTTGGTATCGGTGAACCGATTCCGATTTCTGCGGCAAACCGTATGGGGCTGGGTGATATGCTGGATGAAGTGGCAAAACATTTCCCTGAGGATGCAGATACAGAAGAAGATGATGAAATCCCGAGAATTGCCATTGTGGGAAAACCAAACGTAGGAAAATCGTCATTGGTAAACAAACTTCTGGGAGAAGACCGTGTGATTGTTTCTGATATTGCCGGAACTACAAGAGATGCGGTAGATACCAGAGTAAAATGGCAGGGAAAGGATTATATCTTTATTGATACTGCCGGACTTCGCCGTAAGGGAAAAGTCAAAGAGGAGATTGAGAGATACAGTGTGATCCGTACAGTGACTGCAGTAGAACGTGCGGATGTTGTCATTGTAATGATCGATGCGTCAGAGGGTGTTACAGAACAGGATGCCAAGATCGCAGGGATTGCCCACGAAAGAGGAAAGGGTGTTATCATTGCCGTAAATAAATGGGATGCCATTGAAAAGAATGATAAGACTATTTATAAGCACACAAACAGAATCCGCGAGGTTCTGGCATATATGCCATATGCGGAACTGGTATTTATTTCTGCAAAAACAGGACTCAGGATTTCCAGAATGTTTGAAACGATCGATGCGGTTATCGAAAACCAGACACTGCGTATCCAGACGGGTGTCCTGAATGAAATCCTTTCTGAGGCAGTGGCAATGCAGCAGCCTCCGTCTGATAAGGGAAAACGTCTGAAGATTTACTATATGACACAGGTGGCTGTCAAACCGCCTACATTTGTTATCTTTGTAAATGACAAAGAGCTGATGCATTTCTCTTATACCAGATATCTGGAGAACAAGATCAGGGATGCCTTTGGATTTGCGGGAACATCACTGAAATTCATTATTCGTGAACGAGGTGAAAAAGAATAATCATGGAACGCCTGATTTGTATTGCAATTGGATATGCATGTGGACTTTTTCAGACCGCATACATTTTAGGAAAAATTTATCATATTGATATCCGCAAACAGGGAAGCGGAAATCTGGGTTCTACAAATGTACTGCGTACACTTGGCAAAAAGGCCGGGGCATTGAATCTGTTGTGTGACTGTCTGAAGTGTATTGCGGCCATCCTGATCGTAAGGGCAATATTCGGAAATTCTTATGGAGATATTCTGCCGCTGCTGGGCCTTTATGCAGCAGCTGGGTGTATTCTGGGGCATAATTTTCCGTTTTATCTTAATTTTAAGGGCGGGAAGGGCGTAGCTGCATCTGTAGGACTTGTGATTGCTTTTGACTGGCGGATTTTTGTGATCTGTGCAATTGTATTTTTCGGACTGTTTTTCCTGACACACTATGTTTCTCTGTGTTCGGTAAGTGCATATCTGGCTGCATTTATCAGTATGATCGTATTTGGACAGATGGGTTCTTATCATATGGATTCTTATCATATGATCGAGCTTTATATTGTTATGGGACTCTTGACAGTACTGGCATTTTACAGACATAAAAAGAACATAAAACGGCTTCTTGACGGGACAGAAAGTAAAATTTATTTAAGCAAAAAAAATAAATAAAAAGAGGTATTTATATGGCAAAGATAAGTGTGCTTGGTGCGGGAAGCTGGGGAACTGCCCTGTCTATCCTTCTTTACAATAATGGACACGAGGTGATTCTCTGGTCGGCGCTTGGGGAGGAGATAACAACATTAAGAGAAAAGCGGGAACACGTGAGCAAACTTCCGGGTGTAAAGATTCCTGAACCGATTGATATCACAATAGATCTTGAGAGAAGCCTGCGGGATGCAGATGTGGCAATTCTGGCAGTTCCTTCGCCTTATACCAGAAGTACCTGCAAGCGTATGGCGCCTTTTGTAAAAAACGGACAGAAAATTGTAAATGTTGCCAAAGGTGTGGAGGAAAAAACTCTTCTTACTTTAAGCGAGATCATTGAACAGGAACTTCCACAGGCAAATGTGTCTGTGCTTTCCGGCCCAAGCCATGCAGAAGAGGTTGGAAAAGGACTTCCGACTACCTGTGTGGTAAGTTCTCACCAGAGAGAGACAGCAGAATATTTGCAGGGAATCTTTATGAGCCCTGTTTTCAGAGTTTATACCACGCCGGATATGCTGGGAGTGGAGCTTGGCGCAGCGTTAAAGAATGTGATCGCACTGGCGGCCGGAACCGCAGATGGTCTGGGATACGGCGATAATACCAAAGCAGCCCTGATCACAAGAGGAATTGCAGAAATTTCACGTCTGGGTGTTAAAATGGGAGCACGTATGGAAACCTTTTATGGTCTGTCCGGAATCGGAGATCTGATCGTTACCTGTGCCAGTGTCCACAGCCGTAACCGGAAAGCCGGATATCTGATGGGAAAAGGATATACCATGGAGCAGGCGATGGCTGAAGTGAAAATGATCGTGGAAGGCGTCTATTCCGCAAAAGCAGCAAAAGAACTGGCTGAGAAATATGATGTGGAAATGCCGATCATCACAGAAATAAACAAAGTCCTGTTCGAAGGAAAAAGTGCAGCGGAAGCGGTGATTGACCTTATGGTAAGAGATAAGAAAGTGGAGACGCCGATGCTTCCATGGGAAGACGGACAGTAATCATTCAATGAACTGCTAGAGTGTGTCTGAAAATGCTCTAACTGAGATGTTATAGAAAAAACTCTCAAATGCATCATTTGCAGGAAATTTTATGAACAGAGATGATAAATACAAAAAGCAGATGTTATATAAATACATCTGCTTTTTGCGTTTATATTACATGATAAAATGCTTTTTCTGTTAATATTTATCAGAATGCAATGTCCCTTAAATCCTCGGGAACATGTGAACTGTGGAAATTTTCGTTCAGAGTATCGATCAGATCCATATCCTCCTGTTCGATTGTGAAATCAAAAATATTGCCGTTACTTCTGATGCGGTCAGGATGTACGGATTTCGGGATTACTGATATTCCCTTCTGGGTAGCCCAGCGCAGACCAATCTGAGCAGGAGTATGGGCATATTTAGTTCCGAGTACACACATAACATCATTATCAAGATATGCACCCCTTGCAAGCGGGGCATATGCCTGTACCTGGATTCCTTTATCCTGGCAATAATCAATCAGCTCTTTCGGATAGCAGAGAGGATGGCATTCAATCTGATTTACAGCAGGTATGATTCCGGAATTGGCTTCCAGTTCTTCCAGATGACGGATTTCAAAATTACTGACACCGATAGAAAGAGCCCGCCCGGATTTCTGGATTTCCTCCAGTACTTTCCAGGTGCTGAGATAACATCCCGGAACCGGCCAGTGGATCAGATACAAATCCACATAATCCAGTTTGAGCCGGTCCAGGCTTCTTTCAAAAGCACCCTGAATGTCTCCCAGACGCTGTGCGGTATTCCATACTTTTGTAGTAATAAAAAGTTCATTTCGCGGTATTCCACAGCTGGCGATTCCCCGTCCTACATTTTCTTCGTTTTTATATACGGAGGCTGTATCAATCAGACGGTATCCTGATTCAACAGCAGAAATAATAGCATTTTCTGCCTCATTTTCCCCGGTGGCTTTGTATACTCCCAGTCCGAGTAAAGGCATCTCTCTGTTTGTATTCAGAAAAACAGTATTATCCAAAACAATTCCTCCAATTCCTATATACACTTTGGGCAAGCTGCTTTGCCCGATAATCTGGTCCAAGTATAACATAAAAATGTGTCAGAAGTACATAAAAATTATTAAGTTTTTGCAAGAGTACATTGTTAACAATATAACATAATGGTTAAAGTATTAACAGTTCTTGTGAAAAAAGCTATTTCAAAGCATATATTTCAAAATTTTTTTAGTGATTATTTATGCTAAATGGCTTGCGGAAACGAAAAAAAAGATGTATAATATCAGTAAATTGATAATTTATTGTCATAAAAAAAGACTGAATTTTATAAATTCAGTGTATTTTTCAATAGAAGGGAGCATTTAACCATGCATTTAATCAAAGATGAAAATGGGAATCTTGTCCAGCATGGGCATGGACACACCCATGAACATACCCATGAAGATGGTATGACTCATACTCATGAGCATACTCATGGCGAAGGTCATGATCATGGACATTCTCATGCAGATCATGCCTGTGATACTGCTCATTGCGGATCCTGCAGTGAAGGTGACTGTAAGAATGAGACACTGGCTCTTCTGACATATATGCTTCAGCACAATGAGCATCATGCTCAGGAACTGGATCAGATGGCTGATAACCTTGCCAAGATGGGAATGGATGCAGCATGTAAGACTATTAAGGAAGCTGTTGCAGATTTTCAGAAAGGCAATATGAGACTTGGACTTGCCTTAACACTTGTTAAAGAAGAGATGAAATAGGAGGCGACATCACATGTGTCTGGCAACTGTATATAAAGAAAGTGACGATTCTGTTATTTTTAAAAATGTTTCCCGTATAGATGTGGATGGGAATAAATTGATTCTCCGTGATATTATGGGAGATGAGAGAGTGGTCGAGGGAACTATTTTAATGGTTGACCTTGCCAACAGTATTGTGAAACTGAAATGTGACTGATATTAAGATAGGGACAAAACACCTTTTGACCTTAACATCATTTTTTATTTATAGAAAGAATACTAAGACAGATTTAGGAGGCACCTGGTTTTATGGCACACGTAATTGCTGTCGCAGGAAAAGGCGGCGTGGGAAAAACAACATTATGCGGAATGCTGATCCAGTACCTGTGTGAAAAGGGTAAAGGGCCGATTCTTGCAGTAGATGCTGATGCAAACTCAAACCTCAATGAGGTTCTTGGCGTAAAGGTAGAGACAACTCTTGGCGATGTGCGTGAAGAAATTGCACGTGCAGAGCTTGCAAAAGAGAATCCAATTCCTACCGGAATGTCTAAGGCTGATTACGCGGAAATGCGTTTTGAAGATGCGCTTGTAGAAGATGATGATTTTGATCTTCTTGTCATGGGCAGAACTCAGGGAAAAGGCTGTTACTGCTATGTTAATGGTCTTCTTCAGACTCAGCTTGCAAAATACCAGAATAATTATCCGTATATTGTTGTAGATAATGAAGCCGGAATGGAACATATCAGCAGAGGTGTTCTTCCGAGCATGCAGACTGCCATTCTGGTCAGCGACTGCTCCAGAAGAGGCGTACAGGCAGTAGGCAGGATTGCAGAACTCATTAAAGAATGTGATATGCATCCTGATACAGTCGGTCTGATCATTAACCGAGCTCCGAAAGGAGAATTGAATAAGGGAATTCAGGAAGAGATTGCAAATCAGGGACTGACACTTCTTGGTGTTGTTCCACAGGATGAAACAGTTTATGAATATGACTGTGAAGGACGTCCTACAAGCACACTTCCGGAAGACAACCCTGTCAAGACTGCACTTCGTGCAATCGTTGATAATTTAAAATTATAAGAAACACCCCTTGTCGGATGAGAATCCGATGAGGGATGTTTCTGCGCATAGGAAATCTATATATGCAGAGATAAATACAAGTTTACATCTTTATTTTTTAAGTTAAATAACCCATGGGAGGGGATGGGATGGGTTATCACAGTTATCTTTAACGGAGCCAATTCTTCAGATATAGATAACCTATAGATAACCGGGATTTCCTGCCTGTGGGATTATTAATAAAATAAAAATGTGTATCTTAAAGGAATACACAAACCAGAATTAAAGGAGGTCTATAATGAGTGAATTCAAATTAACTACAGTGGAAGAGTTTGAAGAGGCTACTGCCAGACTTTTGGAGACAGGTGCAAAGGTTGGAGCTGACGCATGGCAGCTTCGTGTAAAAAAACAGACTCCACATTGTAAATTCGGTGAGCAGGGTGTCTGCTGTCGTATCTGTGCTATGGGACCATGTCGTATTACCCCTAAAGCATCAAGAGGTATCTGCGGATGTGACGTTCATGGTATCGTAGGAAGAAACTTCCTGAAATTTACAGCAGGTGGTGCAGCTACTCACTCTGATCACGGTCGTGAAATCTGCCACACATTATATTGTGCAAAAGACGGCGGAAACTATCAGGTAAAAGATCCTGAGAAACTGATCCGTATCGCAAAAGAATGGGGCGTAGAGACAGAAGGAAAAGATATCTATGATCTGGCTCATGAAATGGCTGAGACAGGATTGATGGAATATGGTAAACCATTTGGATATCAGAGATTCCTTGACAGAATGCCTGCAGGACAGAAAGAGAAACTGATTGAAAATGAAATTGCACCACGTGCGATCGACCGTGAGGTTTCCACTTCTTTACATATGGCTCATATGGGATGTTCTTCTCTTCCGGAAGCTCTTGTAAAACAGTCTATCCGCTGCGGTATGGCTGATGGATGGGGCGGTTCCATGATGGGAACAGAGTTCTCTGATGTTTTATTCGGAACTCCGAAGCCAATTGACACTGAAGCTAACCTTGGTGTAATGGTTGAAGAGAATGTAAACATCGTTGTACACGGACATGATCCGAGTCTTTCCGAGATGATCTGTGAATATGCAGACAGCAAAGAAATGATCGATTATGCAAAATCTGTAGGAGCAAAAGGAATCACTGTTTCCGGTGTATGCTGTACTTCAAACGAAGTAGCTATGCGTCGCGGTGTTCCGATGGCCGGTAACTTCCTGCAGCAGGAGAATGTAGTACTGACAGGTGCCTGCGAAGCGATCGTAGTAGATGTTCAGTGTATCTTCCCTGCATTAGGACCTTTAAGCAAATGCTTCCATACTAAATTTATCACAACTTCTCCGATCGCTCAGATGCCTGATGCTGAATTTATCAGATTCAATGCTGAGACAGCAGGAGAGAATGCAAAAGCAATCGTCAAGATGGCTATTGACAACTTCAAGAACAGAAAACCTGAACTTGTACATATCCCACAGCTGAAACAGAAAGCTACAGTTGGTTATTCCGTAGAAGCAATCGTTAAGGTTCTTGACGGTGTTACAAACTCTCAGGTTGATGAGACAGGAACAACAAAACCATTACTTGAGTGCATCACTTCCGGTGTTATCCGTGGTGCTGTTGCTATGGTTGGATGTAACAATCCTAAGATCCGTCCTGACTATGCACATATTGAACTGATGAAGAAATGTATCGCCAATGATATTGTTGTCATTGCTTCCGGATGTTCTGCGCAGGCAGCTGCAAAAGCAGGTCTTATGGACAAATCTGCAAAAGATCTCTGCGGTGCAGGTCTGAAACGTGTCTGTGAACTGGCTGATATCCCACCGGTACTCCACATGGGATCATGCGTAGATATTTTCCCGTATGATGATCCTTGCTGCTGAACTTGCAAAAGATGCAGGTCTTCAGATCAATCAGCTTCCTGTAGTTGGATGTGCTCCTGAGTGGATGTCTGAAAAAGCTGTATCCATCGGTAACTATGTAGTAGGTACCGGTATTGATACATTCCTTGGTGTTGATCCATATGTTTCCCGGTTCTTCAGAAATGGGAGAGCTTCTTACAGAGGGAACAAGAAAATGGACAGGAGCTGCTTATACAGTAGAAACAGATATTGAGAAATTAGTTGATCTGATGATCGAAAGAATCGAAGAGAAGAGAACAGCATTAGGAATCTAATCTGCTGTGATCTTAAAAATGTAATAAAAGGTGGATGACGTAAAATGAAAATAGCAGTTACAGGAAAAGGCGGCGTAGGCAAAACCACTTTTGCAGCAACGCTGGCCAGGTTGTATGCAGCAGAGGGCAGACCGGTACTTGCAGCAGATGTGGATCCGGATGCGAATCTTGGTCTTGCATTAGGCTTTGATGAAGAAACTCTGGATTCTATTGTACCGATTTCAAAGATGCGTAAGCTGGTGGAAGAACGTACAGGGGCTACAGCAGGAAATCAGTTCTATCATCTGAATCCGAAAGTAGACGATATTCCGGAGAAATATGGTAAGGTCTGTAATGGCGTACGGCTCCTTGTCCTGGGAACTGTCGAGACAGGCGGTGGCGGATGTGTATGCCCGGAACATGTAATGTTAAAGCGCATTATCAATAATCTGGTACTTAGAAGAGAAGATGTAGTAATTCTTGATATGGAGGCCGGCTTGGAACATCTCGGCAGAGGAACCACAGAAGGAGTTGACGCATTTATCGTAGTGATCGAACCAGGTGCAAGGAGTGTGCAGACATATAAAAATGTAAAGCGCCTGGCAAAAGATTTAGGAGTGTCTCAGGTAAAGGTTGTCGCAAACAAAGTGCGCAATGAAGATGACGAAAACTTTATCAGAGAACGGATTCCACAGGAAGATCTTTTAGGTATGATTCATTACAACACAGAGGTAATTGATGCAGACAGACAGGGAAAATCCCCGTATGACTTCAGCAAGACAGTTACCAATGAGATCATTAAAATAAAAGAAAAGATAGATCGTCAGTAATCATATATTAGGAGGTAGAACAAGTGACTTTATTTGAAAGTGTTTTTGCGGGAAACGACGCGGTTTATGGACTTACAGAGGGTGCCATCAACCAGGCAATTGAAAAATACGGCGCTGACAAAGCAGTCAGCTTCCCTGATACAGCATATTCTTTACCATGCTACTATGCAGTAACAGGAACAAAGGTTGGAACTCTTGCAGAGTTAAAAGATGCTCTTGCAGTAGTAAAAACTCTTATGACAAGAGAGAAAAGAACAAATGACGTATTTATGTCAGGCGTTGCTACAGCTCTCTGCGCAGAATTTATCGAAGTTCTGAAATATATTGACGGAGCAGTTCCTTATGAAGCTCCTTGCTACGGACATCTTGCAGATGCAGTGATCCGTGAACTTGGTGTACCGCTTGTAACAGGCGATATCCCTGGTGTAGCAGTTATCCTTGGAAAAGCTCCTTCCGCTCAGGAAGCAGCAGACCTTGTTAAATCCTATCAGTCTCAGGGTATCCTGATCACTCTGGTTGGTGATGTTATTGACCAGTTAGAGGAAGTTGGATACAAGACAGGTGCTAACGTACGTGTTATCCCGCTTGGAAAAGACGTTACAGCAGTTATCCATGTAGTATCTGTAGCACTTCGTGCAGCTCTTATCTTCGGTAACGTAAAACCAGGTGATGCTGCAATTCTGATGGATTACACAATGAAACGTGTACCTGCATTTGTTAATGCATTTGCACCGTTAAATGATGTGATCGTAGCTTGTGGTGCAGGCGCTATCGCTCTTGGATTCCCGGTTATCACAAACCAGGAAGATGTTGCAAGAGTACCGAAGAGCCTGATCTGCCAGAAAGACATCTCCAAATGGAATGCGACTTCTCTGGAAGCACGTGACATCAAGATTAAAATTACAAACATCGATATCCCGGTTGCTTTCGCATCTGCATTCGAAGGTGAGATTATCCGTCGTAAAGACATGCAGGTTGAATTCGATGGTTCCCGTGTAGACTGTGCAGAGCTTGTACATACATGTGATGCAAGTGAAGTAGAAGACCATAAGATTACAGTTGTTGGTCCGGAAGTAGATGACATGGAACTTGGCAGCAAGAACAGCATTGCATATGTTGTTAAAGTTGCAGGTAAAAACATGCAGCCTGACTTTGAACCTGTTATCGAGCGTAAGTTCCATAACTACATCAACTGTATCGAAGGTGTATACCATACAGGACAGAGAGATATGCAGAGAATCCGTATCAGTAAAGATGCATTTGCTGCAGGCTTCAAGATCAAACATATCGGTGAAGTTCTCTATACACAGGTTAAGAATGAATTTGACGCAGTTGTTGATAAATGTGAAGTTACTATTTATACAGATCCTGCTGAGTGTACAAGAATCCGTCATGAAGTTGCTATCCCGATCTTCGAGAAACGTGATGACCGTCTGAATACTCTGACAGACGAATCTGTAGATGTATATTACAGCTGTATCCTCTGCCAGGCATTCTCCCCGTCTCACGTATGTGTTGTTACACCTGAGAGACTTGGACTTTGCGGTGCTGTTTCATGGCTGGATGCAAAAGCTACCAACGAGCTGGATCCAAACGGACCTTGCCAGGTAATCACAAAAGAAAGACCTATTGATGAGAACCTTGGTTCTTATGAAGATGTAGATGAAGCTGTTAAGAAATTATCCCAGGGTGCATTAGAGCACGTTACACTGTACTCTATTATGCAGGATCCTATGACATCATGCGGATGCTTCGAGTGTATCTGCGGTATCGAGCCATTCTCCAATGGTGTTGTTATCGCTAACCGTGAGTATGCAGGCATGACACCTCTTGGAATGACATTCTCAGAAATGGCATCCATGACAGGTGGTGGTGTTCAGACACCTGGTTTCATGGGACATGGTAAACATTTCATCAGCTCCAAGAAGTTCATGAAGGCAGAAGGCGGTATTGAACGTATCGTATGGATGCCGAAAGAACTGAAAGAGTTTGTTGCTGAACGTCTTAATAAGACAGCAAATGAACTCTATGGTATTGAAAACTTTACAGATATGATCGGTGATGAAACAATCGCTACTGATCCGGAGACACTGGTTGGATTCCTTACAGAAAAAGGCCATCCGGCATTAGCTCTTGATCCGATGATGTAAAGATTGGTGGTTTTGCCCGGAGTCGTAGATGGGCAATGCGGAAGCCACTAAACGTCTCCGGG
>NZ_JBWJVQ010000171.1:0-39000 GCF_056339875.1 Blautia sp. ZXY-1-C6 | reverse complement strand
ACAAATAACTTTTCTTCCTTGTTCCTTTTGTCAAACCCATCTTTCATAATATCAGAATAACATACTTTTATTTTCCCAGATGGACTTTCCCAAATTGTCTTTGTTCTCTTAAAAATACACGTCCATAGAATTGCAAGTATGAGCGCAAGCACACATAATAATATTATTATCACACATTTATATTGTGTTGACGTAATGCGTATATCATCCCAAGTCCAAAACAAAAAGAAAAGCGATAATATACTTGCAAATGTACCAATATACTTAATCCACGTTTTACCTATGAACTCCAAATTTTGTTTTATCACATTTACTTTGTTCATAATATAACTTTTGTACTCTCCTTATACTACTCTATTTGTTCATTAATCTTCTCAATCCACCCACTGTCATCACTCTCAAACAGCTTTATGAACTTTCCAAAATTACTGCTACCAGTAACAGAATCATCTGAATCCAAATCTTTCACTCGTCGACTCATATCTTTATAATTCTCCACAGTAACGTATTCCATAACCTCTTCAATCTGGTCTGCTCTTCCTTTGTAATTTTCAACTCTGGTATATTTTTTAATCAAAGGAGCGTTTACCGGTTTAGCAGGAGATTTCAAATTTTCATCTGTCCAATGCTTAGATATAATCTGCATCGTACAAGGATTACCAAACATAATCACTTCATTCGCTGCACTATCCACACCATGAAACTCATTAATTTTACGTTTAATGTCCTCATACTGCTCATGTGGTTTCTTTTCCGTATCACAGAACACCAGCACAAGTTTATCTGCTCCATTTTGATATCGATCCTGATACCTCGCCGGGATATTTCCATTTCCACCGGCATTTACCAATGAAATATCATATTGCTCGTTCCATACTTTTAAATTTTTTAATCGATTCAGATACTCATATTCCTCATTACCTTCACAGATAATACAAATTTTATGGTTATCAAAAAACCTAGGGAGCTTATTTGGCATCGGCATCATCCCCCTTTACACCGCTTTTAATGCTAAGCAAAGAGTTAATCAATTCTGGATCAGGTAAAGCGCCAAGTGCACCTTTCCTATATTTTTCCATAACATCTGTCGTATCTCTCACTCCCTGCTGTGCAGTAAAATCAGCAAGAGAATATACATACACACCTTCTTCATCCTTATGAACAAACCAAATCTGCTCCTTTCGGAACATTCTCTTGCAATCCATAAGATTTATATCATGTACTGTAAATATCATCTGTGCACTTGTATTCAATTCATTATTAAACATAGCAACAATTGCCCTGGTAAGCTTAAAATGAATACTGCTATCCAACTCATCCACGACTAAAATCCTGCCTTGTTCAAGTGCTTCAATTACATAGCTGGCAATAGCTGCAATCTTCTTTGTTCCTGTGGAGTCAAACATCATACTTGGCACATGGACTCCCTTATAAGTAGAAACCAATCTGATTTGATCCATAATGTTCTCTGGAATATCAAGCACTTTCTCATCTGGCTTCTCGTCACCTTCACCAGTTTTCAGCTGTATCTTATCCATATCCACATATTCAAAATTATCCATATATAAGTCAGCATTTTTTATGAACTCAACAACCTTTTGCTGTAACTGATTCTTATTCTTCATAAGTTCAATCGTGTGCTGCATAGGTATGTTATTCATATTGATGATATCAATTTTTTCTGCAAATCCGACAAGAATCTGCTTCATCTCATTGATATGTTCGAATTTACTTGTATCTACCACATAGCATAGCAAATTATTCTTCGATACAACTGAAATCATATTCTGAACAGATTCATCAATACACTCATATATTTCACTAACAGTATCTTTTTTTAACCAACAAACTTCCTTTTCGTTGTTGTACTGATCTTTAAATATCTCCAAAAATGACTCATATATATATTCTTCTTTTTCTGCATCATACTTAAAATCATAAGAAAACTTTCTTCCAGATGCCATAAATGTAACACCTAACTCGCATACATCACTATCAGTAAATATATTTGGCATTAGTCCATTCTTCTTATTTAAAAGTACATTTCTTATTGCCCTAATGCACTTGATTAGACATGTTTTACCAGCATTGTTTGGTCCATATATTCCTACCGTTTTAAGGACATTAAAATTATTCTCTTTGTGAACATTTGCTTCAAATTTTTTATTTCGCATATCTGCTTTCATCGAAAATGTAATGTCATCCTCAAATGCATAACAGTTTTTTGCTCTTATCTCTATAATCATGGCTCATTCCTCCAAGTCACTTTTCTTCTTTACTTATCATTATTATATCATTAATTATTTTTTATGCAACTTTTTTTCACAAAAAATATAATTTAGAGATTAATTAAACTTAACATAGCAAAAAGGACAGCCTCCCAGCAGCCCTCTACATCACACATACTCTCAAAAAATCTAATTTTCAAAAAACTGCAAGCATTTTGCAAGCACAAAAAACGGGAAGCCGCATAAATACTGGCTTCCCGCTGTTTTTACCTTACTCAAATTCCAGACAGACAGTATGCCATATAAGTGAAAATCATTGATTTTAAGGCATTTTCAGGAACTATCAACCACTAAAATCTATATGAAAAAAAATAAAAAATGCAATAAAAATGCAATCGAAGTACATCCAGATTTATAGTATAAACCAGCAAACCTCAATATCTTTCCTTTATAGACGTTCAGAAATGAGCGTCTATTTTTCCTTTAAAACATACTGGTACTAAACTTAGAATTATAAAATATATTTTAGGATTATTTTTAAAAACAATTTTCACTTTTCAAAAAAATGGTATAATATTTTATAATTTAAGATTAGGAGGCACTGTATGCAACAAAATTTATTTTTTCCTGTATATAAACAGTTAGAAAAAGAGTTAAACGAATTAAGCTATTTTATAACCTTTGACAAGAAACAGTTAAAAACTTATTCAATTAAAATTTCCGAATTACTTTTAAGAACAGTTTCTGAAATAGAAAACATATCTAAAGAGTTGTGCAAACGTGAAAAAATTAAATTCTATGATAAAAATAAACATATACGCAAAGTGGTATATTTTAACGACTATTTTGAAAAACTTGAACACATATTTCTTTTATCAAAAAAATATGTGTCGTTTGACCTAGATAACTGTAATGAAAATATATTTGATGTTAAGCTTGTTCCGTTTAACAAAGATAAAACATATACGTTAAACGGAAAGACTAAAAGTATCTGGTCTTGGTATTATGCCTATAATAAAATAAAACATGATAGAGTAAAATTTTTTAGATATGCAAATTTAGAATGTTTAATTAAGGCTTTAGCTGCCTTATTTCTACTCAATATTTATTATTTAAACAAAACATTCTATTCAAAAACTTCCTATGATACAGATTATATACTCGAAAAAATAGAAGGATTTTCAAAAATATTTTCCGTAGATTATACAATAGCAATACCTGATGATGAAAGAATCTCACCAAATTTAAAAGATACTTTTTTTAACCCTATTGAATTTTTTAGAATAGGTCGTGAATCATCAACATACTTATTGTATTCTGATTATGTAATTAGAACTTCTTCTGACGAAGCTGCTGATATGTTAGATAAATTAGAAGGAAGCGTTCACATATTTAATTCCGAAACTCACACCTTTAGAAAAAAATATGACAATTATCAATATACAGAACATACAACTCAATGTAAATTAGTTGCAAAACTAAATAGGGAATAGACGTTCAAAACTGAGCGTCTATTTTTTTACCCTAAAACCAGAAAGGATGTGATACCACGAAGAAATCACCACCGCCGGAGCGTTCCCCTCCGCTTCCAGACCAGAACCCGAAAACAACCATCAAACACAACATTCAGAAAGGACAGGTACATCTATATGGAATTAAAATTCGTTATCCCCAACATGGAAAAAACATTCGGCAACTTGGAGTTTGCCGGAGAAGACAAAACAGAACAGAGAAGAATCAACGGACGCATGGCGGTACTCTCCCGCAGCTTCAATCTGTATTCAGACGTACAGAGGGCGGATGATATTGTGGTTATCCTCCCTGCCGAAGCCGGAGAAAAACATTTTGACTTTGAGGAACGTGTGAAGCTCGTCAATCCCCGTATCACCGCAGAGGGCTATAAAATCGGCACAAGGGGCTTTACCAACTACATTTTGCACGCTGACGATATGGTAAAAGCGTAAGGAAAAGGAGGACATCAGACTATGAGATTAGCAAACGGAATCGTGATTGACAAGGAAGCAACATTCGGGGCATTGAAATTTTCTGCCCTCCGCCGTGAGGTTCACCTCCAGAATGAAGACGGCTCGGTATCAGAAGAAATCAAGGAGCGTACCTATGACTTAAAATCCAGAGGACAGGGACGTATGATTCAGGTTTCCATCCCTGCCAGCGTGCCGTTAAAGGAGTTCGATTACAACGCAGAGGTAGAACTTATCAGTCCTGTGGCAGATACCGTGGCAACGGCTACCTTTCAGGGAGCAGAGGTGGACTGGTACATCAAGGCAGAGGATATTGTCCTGAAAAAAGGGGCTGCCATGAATCCGCAGACGCCGAAGAAAGACGTTCCCCCTGTAAAATAACAGGAACATAAAAAAATGAAAGGAGGATTGTTCCCATGAAACAGCTTTTCCCCCGTGGAAAACGTATCCGTCCCACGGATAAAGACCTTGTGTCCCATACTGCCCTTGCCGCCCTGTTCCCTGTCTTCCTGCTGGTTGTCCTGCTGTTTCATACAGGGCAGATTGCCGGAACCAACTGGCAGGAAGTGTCCCTTTCCCAGATATTACAGGATGTAAACATCCCTTACCTGTTATTTAGTATGGGCATGGCAGGGTCGGTGTGTCTTACAGCCGTTCTTCTGTTCTGGCGATACCGCAGGGATGAAGTAAAGCAGCTCATCCACCGCCAAAAGCTGGCAAGGATGGTATTGGAAAACAAGTGGTATGAATCGGAACAGAGAAAGGAAGACGCTTTTTTCAAGGGCTTGTCTTCTAGCCGTTCCAAAGAAAACCATCACTTACTTTCCCAAAATCTACTACCGGATGAAACAGGGCTTGCTCCATATCCGTGTAGAAATCACCTTGGGAAAATATCAGGAACAGCTCTTAAACTTGGAGAAAAAGCTGGAAAGCGGCTTGTACTGTGAGCTGACGGATAAGGAATTAAAGGATTCCTATGTGGAGTACACCCTGCTCTATGACACCATTGCCAACCGTATCTCCATTGAGGACGTGCAGGCAAAGGACGGCAGGCTCCAGCTTATGGAAAATGTCTGGTGGGAGTATGACAAGCTCCCCCATATGCTCATTGCCGGAGGAACCGGCGGCGGAAAGACCTACTTCATCCTGACCCTCATTGAAGCCCTGCTCCGCACCAACGCCGTCCTGTTCGTGTTAGACCCAAAGAACGCCGACCTTGCGGATTTACAGACGGTTATGCCGGATGTGTATTACAAAAAGGAAGATATGCTCGCCTGCATTGACCGTTTCTATGAAAAAATGATGAAACGCAGTGAAGACATGAAGCTCATGGAGAATTACCGGACAGGGGAAAACTACGCTTACTTGGGACTTCCGGCACATTTCCTTATCTTTGATGAATATGTGGCATTTATGGAAATGCTCGGCACAAAGGAAAACGCCGCCGTCCTCAACAAATTAAAGCAAATCGTTATGCTCGGGCGGCAGGCAGGCTTCTTCCTGATTCTCGCCTGCCAGCGTCCGGACGCAAAGTATCTGGGGGATGGAATCCGTGACCAGTTTAATTTCCGTGTGGCTCTGGGGCGGATGTCGGAAATGGGCTATGGGATGATGTTCGGGGAAACCACAAAGGACTTCTTTCTAAAGCAGATAAAAGGGCGTGGCTATGTGGATGTGGGAACCAGCGTTATCTCGGAGTTTTACACGCCTCTTGTACCAAAAGGACACGATTTCCTCAAAGAAATTAAAAAGCTCATAGACAGCAGGCAGGGAGTGCAGGCGGCGTGCAAAGCGAAAGCCGCAGAAACGGACTGACCTGCTGTGGCTGGTGTGCCGCAAGGCACGCCAGCATAAACCCCTCGTATCTAACAGAGGGGTACAAATCGACAGACAACAATCAAACAACAGGGCAGAATCCCACGGTACACAAGGGATTTTCCCATATCCGGCGTATGTCAACAAGGCTCTGAAAGTTGACATACGCTTTTTTAGACAGGAGGGATTTTCACTGAATGAAGAAACATGGGTACGGGACATCAAAGAGAAACGGGAAATTTATGGTATCTCACAACAGAAACTTGCGTTAGCTGCCGGAATCACCCGTCCGTACCTGAGCGATATTGAAACAGGCAAGGCTCACCCATCCGAAGCATTACAGGAAACCATCACGGAAGCTCTGGAACGCTTCAATCCAGACGCTCCCCTTGAAATGCTCTTTGACTATGTGCGGATTCGCTTCCCCACTACGGATGTAAAACATATCGTGGAAGACGTGCTGCGGCTAAAACTTCCCTACTTTATCCATGAAGACTACGGCTTCTACTCTTACACAGAGCATTACTATCTGGGGGATATTTTCGTTCTGGTATCACCGGAACTGGAAAAAGGGGTGTTGCTGGAACTGAAAGGGCGTGGCTGCCGCCAGTTTGAAAGCTATCTGCTGGCACAGGAACGGAGCTGGTATGAGTTTTTCATGGATGTTCTCATGGAAGACGGCGTGATGAAGCGGCTTGACCTCTCCATCAATGACAAAACGGGAATCCTGAACATTCCCCATCTGACAGAGAAGTGCCGGAATGAGGAATGTATCTCGGTCTTCCGCAGCTTCAAAAGCTACCGCAGCGGCGAACTGGTACGGCGTGGGGAAAAAGAATGTATGGGGAACACCCTGTATATCGGCTCCCTCCAAAGTGAGGTGTACTTCTGCATTTATGAAAAGGACTATGAGCAGTACAAAAAGCACGATATTCCCATTGCGGACGCAGAGGTAAAGAACCGCTTTGAAATCCGGCTGAAAAATGAGCGTGCCTTTTACGCCATCCGTGACCTGTTAGAACATGACAATCCAGAACGGACAGCCTTTCAAATCATCAACCGCTATGTCCGGTTCGTGGACAGGGACGATACAAAGCCCCGTTCTGACTGGCGTATCAATGAGGAATGGGCGTGGTTTATCGGGGAACACAGAGGAATCCTGAAACTGACAACCAAACCGGAACCCTATTCCTTTGAACGCACCCTGCACTGGCTCTCCCATCAGGTAGCCCCCACGTTAAAGCTGGCTCTCCGTCTGGATAAGATGAACCATACCCAGATTGTCCATGACATCATCACCCATGCAAGGCTGACGGAGAAGCACGAAAAAATCCTGAAGCAGCAAGCCGCCGCTGCAAAGGAGGTGGTGCTTTAACGGCGGCAATCTTGGAACCTAAGAACTCTTACAGGAAAGAAAGGAGCTTTTATGAATTTCGGACAAAATCTTTACAACTGGTTTTTATCCAACGCCCAGTCCCTTGTGCTGCTGGCAATCGTGGTGATTGGACTGTACCTCGGATTTAAGAGGGAATTTTCCAAACTTATCGGTTTTCTGGTAGTTTCCCTTGTAGCGGTTGGGCTGGTCTTCAATGCGGACGGTGTAAAGGACATCTTACTGGAACTGTTCAATAAGATTATCGGTGCATAGAAAAACCCATTTTACACTTCCGTTATGGAGCAAGCTCTGATTGCTTCATGGCGGAAGTCCACTAGGGGCTTGGGGAGCGTAACTCCCCAAAAGAAAGAAGATGTAATATGATAGCGTATGATAATTGAGATAAACTAAGAATGGTGGTATAATTTCTTTATATAGTAATTGAAAGTGGAGGAAATGTATGAAGGATTTTATTGATTTTTTGAAATTACCACCGAACATTTTAGGAGCTTTATCTATTGCCAGTGGTACATTATTATTATTGCCTCAAAAGTTAGCCCAAAAGTTTTATATTATAAATTTTCGAGAAAAATATGGTTTTACAATAGGCATTGTTTTTGTGATTTCCACAGCCTTACTAATAGTTTTATTACTATCTAAAATTTTTCATTTCTTTTATGACAAGTATGCTTCAAAGAGATTAGGAACTGCTCAGATTAAATATTTGAAAAATATGACACCAGAACAGGTGACAATCATTCGGGAGTTTTTACGTGAACCAACTCACACCCTGCCATTACCCATGAACAATGGATTAGTAATAGAACTTCAACATTTACAAATATTAACCCCTGCCGGACAAACTCATTTAGTAAGTATGTTAGACCCACAAATCAATTATTTTTTACAACCTTGGGTAATTAAAAAAATCAATAGTGATGAAGAATTAAAGCGAATATTTTATTAGAAAAATGGCAACTGACAAACAAAGTTAGTTGCCATTTTTTGTTCTAAGAAAGGACGTGATACAGATTGAGGAAATGAGAATCTACATCCTGAACACCACACGGTTTTACCATGAGGATTTTGAGGAATACCCTGGGGCATGGTTTTCCTGTCCTGTGGATTTTGAAGAAATCAGGGAACGTCTTGGGGTTCAGAGTGAGAAAGAAATCGAAATTGAAGACTATGAGCTGCCGTTTCCATTGGAGGGCAACACAAGGCTCTGGGAAATCAACGCCCTTTGCCGGATGGTACAGGAAATGCAGGGAACGCCCCTCTATTATGAAATGGATATGGTACAAAAGCGGTGGTTTCCCAGCTTTACGGAATTTATCGACCACAAAGACCAGATACGCTATTATCCGGTACAGGACGGGGAATCCCTCGCCCGTTATCTGGTACAGGAGGTTCAGGTATTCGGAGAAGTACATCCAGACCTGTTGAACCATATCGACTACGCTGCCATTGGTCGGGAACTGGAAACCAGCGAAAACTACCTGTTTACGGACAATGGTATCTTTTTTTACCGCTAAAAGGAGGTGGAGGAACTTGGAAGAAATGCGGATTTACATTGCCAACTTAGGCAAATACAATGAGGGCGAACTGGTAGGGGCATGGTTCACGCCACCTGTGGATTTTGAGGAAGTCAAGGAACGTATCGGTTTGAATGATGAGTATGAGGAATACGCCATCCATGATTATGAGCTGCCCTTTGAGATTGACGAATATACCCCCATTGAGGAAGTCAACCGCCTGTGTGAAATGGTGGAGGACTTACCGGAGTACATTCAGGAGGAACTATCAGAGCTGCAATCCTATTTTGGCAGTATCGAAGAACTCTGTGAGCATGAAGACGATATTATCTGCCATTCTGGCTGTGACGATATGGCGGATGTGGCTCGCTACTATCTGGAAGAAAGCGGACAGCTCGGAGAACTTCCGGCACACTTACAAAACTATATCGACTATGCCGCCTATGGGCGTGACATGGAATTGGAGGGAACCTTTGTTGTCACGAACCACGGCGTATATGAAATCTTACGGTAGACCCGTCTGTATCTCCTTGAGAAATGCAGGCGGATTTTTTGATTCAGGGGCGGCTTTTGCTGCCCTCATCTTTTAGAAAGGACGGACAACATGAAGAAAATACGAAGCTATACCAGTATCTGGTCGGTGGAAAAGGTACTCTATTCCATCAATGATTTTAAGCTGCCATTCCCCATCACGTTCACACAGATGGCGTGGTTCGTGGTATCGGTATTTGCAGTGATGCTCTTGGGGAACCTCCCTCCCCTTTCGTTTATTGACGGGGCATTTTTGAAATATTTCGGCGTACCCTTTGCCCTCACTTGGTTCATGTGCCAGAAGACCTTTGACGGGAAGAAGCCTTACGGCTTCCTGAAATCCGTACTGGCATATCTGGTACGCCCGAAACTGACCTATGCAGGAAAGCCCGTGAAGCTGGAAAAGGAATATCCGGCACAGCCCATCACGGCAGTAAGGAGTGATATTTATGGCATATCCGATTAAATATATCGAAAATAACCTTGTGTTCAACCATGACGGGGAGTGCTTCGCTTACTATGAGCTGCTTCCCTACAACTATTCCTTTTTAAGCCCTGAACAGAAATATCAGGTACACGATTCGTTCCGGCAGCTTATCGCCCAGAACAGGGACGGGAAGATTCACGCCCTGCAAATCAGCACCGAATCCAGCATACGGGCAGCACAGGAACGCTCCAAACAGGAAGTAACAGGCAAGTTAAAAGATATTGCCTGTGCAAAGATTGACACACAGACCGAAGCCCTGATTTCCATGATAGGGGAAAATCAGGTGGACTACCGCTTTTTTATCGGCTTCAAGCTGCTTGTCAATGAGCAGGAAGTCACCATGAAGCAGTTTCGCAGGGAAGCAAAGACCGCCGTTTCCGATTTCCTCCATGAAGTCAACCACAAACTCATGGGGGATTTTGTTTCCATGAGCAATGAAGAAATCTGGCGGTTTCAGAAGATGGAAAAGCTGCTGGAAAGTAAAATCTCACGCCGCTTCAAAGTCCGGCGGCTTAACAAGGACGATTTTGGCTATCTGATTGAGCATTTATACGGGCAGACCGGAACCGCCTACGAAGATTATGAGTATTATCTTCCGAAGAAACGGTTTCAGGAGGAAACGCTGGTGAAATACTATGACCTCATCAAACCCACCCGTTGTCTGATAGAGGAAAACCAGCGGTATCTGAAAATCGAACAGGAAGACGGGACAGTTTATGCCGCCTACTTTACCATCAACAGCATTGTAGGGGAACTGGACTTCCCATCCTCGGAAATCTTTTACTATCAGCAGCAGCAATTCACTTTTCCCATTGATACCTCTATGAATGTGGAGATTGTGACAAACCGGAAAGCCCTCTCCACGGTGCGGAACAAGAAAAAAGAACTGAAAGATTTGGACAACCACGCATGGCAGAATGACAGTGAAACCAGTACAAACGTGGTGGACGCTTTAGACAGCGTAAATGAGCTGGAATCCACCTTAGACCAGAGCAAGGAATCTATGTATAAGCTGTCCTATGTGGTGCGTGTGACGGCTCCCGACTTGGAGGAACTGAAACGCCGCTGCAATGAGGTGAAAGATTTTTATGACGATTTGAACGTGAAGCTGGTTCGCCCCTTTGGGGATATGCTGGGGCTGCATGGGGAATTTCTTCCTGCCAGCAAACGGTATCTGAACGATTATATCCAGTATGTCACCAGTGACTTCCTTGCTGGTCTTGGCTTCGGGGCAACCCAGATGTTAGGGGAACCGGAGGGCATTTATATCGGGTACAGCCTTGATACAGGAAGAAACGTGTACTTAAAGCCTGCCCTTGCCAGCCAAGGGGTAAAAGGCTCCGTCACCAACGCCCTTGCTGCCGCTTTTGTAGGCTCCCTCGGTGGTGGAAAATCATTCAGCAACAACATGATTGTCTATTATTCCGTATTATTTGGGGCACAGGCACTCATTGTTGACCCGAAAGCAGAACGGGGACAGTGGAAAGAAACCCTGCCGGAAATCGCCCATGAAATCAATATCGTAAACCTGACCTCAGAGGAACAGAACAGGGGCTTGCTCGACCCGTATGTGATTATAGAGAACCCAAAGGATTCCGAATCACTGGCAATCGACATCCTGACTTTTTTAACGGGCATTTCCAGCCGTGACGGGGAGAAATTTCCTGTTCTTCGGAAAGCCATCCGTGCGGTGACAAACAGTGAGGAACGGGGGCTTTTCAAGGTGATTGAGGAACTACGGGCGGAGGGAACCACCATCAGCACCAGCATAGCCGACCATATCGAATCCTTTACGGACTATGACTTTGCACACCTGCTCTTTTCGGATGGGGATGTCACACAGTCCATCAGCCTTGAAAAGCAGCTCAACATCATTCAGGTAGCGGATTTGGTGCTGCCGGATAAGGAAACCTCGTTTGAAGAATACACCACAATGGAACTGCTTTCCGTGGCAATGCTCATTGTAATCAGCACCTTTGCCCTCGACTTCATCCATACCGACCGCAGCGTGTTTAAGATTGTGGATTTGGATGAAGCATGGAGCTTCTTACAGGTGGCACAGGGCAAGACCCTCTCTATGAAGCTGGTTCGTGCCGGACGTGCCATGAACGCAGGCGTTTACTTTGTCACCCAGAACACGGACGATTTACTGGATGAAAAGCTGAAAAACAATCTGGGCTTAAAGTTTGCGTTCCGTTCCACGGACATCAACGAAATCAAGAAGACCCTCGCCTTTTTCGGGGTGGATTCCGAAGATGAAAACAACCAGAAACGGCTCCGTGACTTGGAAAACGGACAGTGCCTTATCAGTGATTTGTACGGGCGTGTGGGAGTGATACAGTTCCACCCTATCTTTGAAGACCTGTTCCATGCCTTTGACACCAGACCGCCTGTTAGAAAAGAGGTGGAGGAATGAAGATAAGAAAGCCCATCCAGCAGGGGACAGCCTTTGTCCCTTGCCGGACAAAGGGAAAAACCTCCCTGAAAAAAATCGGGAGCATGGCAGGAAAAGTGATTGGCAGAGTGCTTCTGGCACTCCTGCTCATCCTCCTGCTGCTTGCAGTCTTCGGCACAGCCGCCCACGCTGCCGGACTGGTTGATGATACGGTGGGCGCTGCCAACGAATACAGCAAATATCCTCTGGACAACTACCAGCTTGATTTTTATGTGGACAGCGGATGGGACTGGCTCCCGTGGAACTGGCTGGACGGTATTGGAAAACAGGTGATGTACGGGCTGTATGCCATCACAAATTTTATCTGGACAATCAGCCTGTACCTTTCCAACGCCACGGGCTATCTGATTCAGGAAGCCTACTCGCTGGACTTCATTTCCTCTACGGCGGATTCCATTGGGAAAAATATGCAGACCTTGGCAGGCGTTACCACAGGCGGCTTGTCCTCGGAGGGATTTTATATCGGGTTCCTGCTGATTCTCATTCTGGTGGTGGGGCTTTACGTTGCCTACACAGGGCTTATCAAACGGGAAACCACAAAAGCCATCCATGCCGTTGTGAATTTCGTGGTGGTGTTCGTGCTGTCCGCTGCCTTTATCGCTTATGCTCCTGATTATATCGGGAAAATCAATGAATTTTCCGCAGACATCAGCAATGCCAGCCTGACCCTTGGTACAAAGATTGTGCTGCCGAACTCGGAAAGCCAGGGAAAAGACAGCGTGGATTTGATACGGGACAGCCTGTTTTCCATTCAGGTCAAACAGCCGTGGCTCCTGCTACAATATGGCAACTCGGATGTGGAAAGCCTTGGGGCTGACCGTGTGGAACGCCTGCTCTCAACCAGTCCAGACGAAAACAACGGGCAGGACAGGGAAGAAATCGTAGCGGAGGAAATCGAAGACAGGGAAAATACCAACCTTACCATCACAAAGACCATCAACCGCTTGGGAACCGTATTCTTCCTGTTCATGTTCAATATCGGTATCTCCATTTTTGTATTCCTGCTCACGGGGATAATGATTTTTTCACAGGTACTTTTTATCATCTACGCCATGTTCCTGCCTGTGAGCTTCCTCCTTAGCATGGTTCCCTCTTTTGAGGGGATGTCAAAACGTGCCATTACAAAGCTGTTCAATACCATCCTTACCAGAGCCGGAATCACCCTGATTATCACGGTAGCGTTCAGCATTTCCACCATGCTCTACAACCTGTCTGGGGAATACCCGTTCTTCCTGACGGCGTTCTTGCAGATAGTGACCTTTGCCGGAATTTATTTCAAGCTGGGGGATTTGATGGGGATGTTCTCCTTACAGAGTGGGGATTCCCAAAGCATGGGGAGCCGTATCATGCGAAGACCCCGTATGCTCATGCACGCCCATATGCACCGTTTACAGCATAAGTTAGGACGTTCTGTGGCGGCTCTTGGGGCTGGTACGGCTGCCTACCATGCAGGAAAACAGGCTGGCTCAGACCAGAGAACTGCTTCCAGCTCCGGCTCTTCCAAACGGACGCAGGCAGACCACAGCAGACCAGACGGACAGGCAGCACCGGAAAAGGAATCCGCATGGAAACGGGCTGGCTCTGCGGTAGGTGCGGTGGCAGATACCAAAGATAAGATAGCCGATACTGCCGGACAGCTTCGGGAGCAGGCAAAGGATTTGCCTGTCAATGCAAAGTACGCCCTTTACCACGGGAAAACACAGGTATCAGAGGGAGTACGGGATTTTACTTCCAGCGTGACCCAGACCCGAACTGCCAGAGCCGAACAGCGGAACGCACAGGCAGAACGCCGCAGACAGACCATTGCAGAACGCAGGGCGGAACTGGAACAGGCAAAACAGCCGCAACAGACAGCTTCCGAATTCCCCAAAGGGGCGGCTCCCGTCCATGAACGCCCTGTTACTGCAAAGCAGCCGGAAGATTTCCGACATCATGTAGATACCACTCATACAGGAAAACCAGCCATGCAGCCAGTTTCCCCATCCATCAGGGAACGGGGACAGGTTCCTTATGGGGGAACTGTGTCAGAACGGGCTTCGGTTCCGGTGGTAAAGGCAGCTTCCATCCACCATGAACAGATACCGCCTGTAAGGGCAGAACGCCAGATAGTCCCTCCGACTTCCCCAGACAAATCAGATGAAAAACAAAAGACAACTACTACACCTGCTGCTCCCCGTCCGGCAAGACCTTTCCAGAACGATACGGCTCCTGTGATACCGGAAAGAAAACGGGCTGCCCCTGTGGTAAAAGAATCGAACTTTACCATCCGGCGTACCACCGCCAGAAAGGAGTGGACAAAAACGGTAACAGCGGCTGCCAAACAGAAGAAAGGGGAGAAACCATGAAGTTAAGACACCTTTTCTTTGCCTGTTCCGGCGTGTTCGTGATGATGTTCTCCCTGCTCCTTTTGGTGGTGATTGTCTTCTCGGATGAGGAAGACGGCGGAAGCGGCGGAAACCTTATCTATGGGGGCGTGAGCGTATCACAGGAAGTCCTCGCCCATAAGCCTATGCTGGAAAAGTATGCAAGGGAATATGGCATAGAGGAATACTTAAATGTGCTGCTCGCCATCATTCAGGTGGAATCCGGCGGCATGCTGGAAGACGTTATGCAGTCCTCGGAATCTCTGGGGCTTCCCCCGAACTCCCTGAGTACAGAGGAATCCATCAAACAGGGCTGCAAGTATTTCTCGGAACTGCTCGCAGCGGCAGAAACAAAGAGCTGTGACTTAAACAGCGTGATTCAATCCTATAATTACGGCGGCGGTTTCCTAGACTATGTGGCAGGACACGGGAAAAAATACACCTTTGAACTGGCAGAGAGCTTCGCAAGGGACAAATCCGGCGGAAAGAAAGTCACCTACACCAACCCTGTTGCGGTAGAGAAAAACGGGGGCTGGCGGTATTCCTATGGAAATATGTTCTATGTCCTATTGGTATCGCAATATCTGACCGTGGCACAGTTTGATGATGAAACGATGCAGTCTATCATGGAGGAAGCCTTAAAGTATGAGGGCTGGACATATGTGTATGGGGGCGATTCCCCCTCCACTTCCTTTGACTGTTCGGGACTGGTGCAGTGGTGCTATGGCAAGGCAGGAATCAACCTGCCACGGACAGCACAGGAACAGTACAATGTGACGCAGCACATCCCCCTGTCCGAAGCAAAAGCAGGGGATTTAGTCTTTTTCCACTCCACCTACAACGCCGGAACCTACATCACCCATGTGGGGCTGTATGTGGGAAATAACCGGATGTACCATGCCGGAAATCCCATTGGTTACGCAGACCTGACAGGCTCCTACTGGCAACAGCACCTTGCCGGAGCCGGACGAATCAAACAATAAGAAAGGATGAACCGATATGATTCAGATTAGAAAAGAGGAAAACCAGAAAAAGCAGAAAGAAAAGAAACTGAAAGTCTACAAAGTCAATACCCATAAAAAAACCGTGATTGCCCTGTGGGTGCTGCTGGCAGTGAGCTTCCTGTTTGCCGTCTATAAGAATTTCACGGCAATAGACATTCATACTGTCCATGAAACCAAAGTAATTGAGGAAACCATCCTCGACACCCACAAGATAGAGAATTTTGTGGAGAATTTCGCAGAAGTCTACTATTCATGGGAACAGTCCGCTGCTTCCATTGATAACCGGACAAATGCTTTAAAAGGGTATCTTACCGGAGAACTGCAAGCCCTGAATGTAGATACTGTCCGAAAGGACATCCCCGTATCGTCTGCCCTGACCGATTTTCAGATATGGGAAATCACAGAAGAAAAGGAGCAGCATTATCAAGTGACCTATACGGTGGAACAGCGTATCACAGAGGGAGAATCCAGTAAAACCGTCCGTTCCGCCTATCAGGTAACGGTCTATGTGGACGGCTCTGGAAACCTGACGATTATCCAAAACCCAACCATCACCAGCGTTCCCGTAAAATCCGGCTACACCCCAAAAGCAGTACAAAGTGACGGTACGGTGGATTCCATCACCACGGAGGAAATCAACGAATTTCTCACTACCTTTTTCAAGCTGTACCCTACGGCAACCGCAAAGGAGCTGACCTATTATGTAAATGAGGGTGTGCTGAAACCTGTGGGAAAAGAGTATATTTTCTCGGAACTGGTAAATCCGGTCTACAACCGAAACGGAAATCAGGTGACCGCTTCCCTTGCAGTAAAATATCTGGACAACCAGACCATGACAACACAGGTATCGCAGTTTGACCTTGTGCTGGAAAAGAACGGAGAAAACTGGAAGATTGTGAAATAGCTCTTGACTTTGCGACATAAATGTCGCATAATTATCAAAAGGGACATATGTGTCGCAAAGGAGGTTATAGTAGTGAGTGCTAAAGGCGATAAGACCAAAGAACTTATTTGTTCAGAAGCATACAAATTATTTGCAGAAAAGGGATTTAAAGAAGTCACAATGAAAGATATATGTGAAAAAACCGGACTTAGTCGAGGTGGTCTTTATAGACACTATTCAAGTACCGAAGAAATTTTTTCTCATATCATTAACTCTCTTATGCAAACACAAGAAAATGAAGTTTTAAACAAAATCGAAAGTCTAGTTCCTGCTAAACAAATTCTATTAGAACTATTAAATCGCTATCAAATAGAAATGTTAGATAGTAGTAATTGTTTAACTTTAGCAATTTATGAATTTTTTAGTACTTTACAGCGTAAAGGCAATGAAAGTCTGCTATATGAGCAATATTTATTAAGTAAAAAGACTTGGGAATCTTTAATTGCTTATGGAATAAAAACAAAAGAATTTAACGAAGTAAATGCCGAAGCTATTATTGATATAATTATATTTTCTTATCAAGGAGTACGGCTGTATAGCAACCTTATGCTTATAAGTCCTCAAATACCCGAAAACATCTTGTATATTATAAAAAATATTCTTTTAAAATAATTTGGAAAGGATGTGTAGAATATGGATACTACTATTTTTCAGAAATTCTATGAAGAAAAAACAGCGTTAATCAATCCCACAGATTGTACAAAGCCCATTGATAATTTCCCCGAAGTATGTATTTCCACATTTTCCAAAAACATTATTGATAAATTTATCTCTTTGAACTCCGTTCAAAAAATTGCAGAATTATATACAGCAAATGGAGTAAATCCGGTATATAAAATCAATTATAAAGGAAAAGAAATAGCTTTTTATTTATCATTAGTTGGTGCGTCTGCTTGTGTATCTGGCTTAGAGGAAATTATTGCATTAGGAGCAAAAAAAATTATTCTTTTTGGAAGTTGTGGTATTTTAAATGATTCCGTAAAAGATAAAATCATTATCCCCACCTCTGCGGTTAGAGATGAGGGAACAAGCTATCACTATATTCCTGCAAATCAGGAATTATCAGTAAACCCAGAATACATAAATACATTAATTTCATGTTTAGACAAGTATAACTGCCCTTATATAACAGGAAAAAGTTGGACTACTGATGGAATATATAGAGAAACTTTAGGTATTATCAATGACCGAAAAGCTCAAGGCTGTATTACTGTTGAATTAGAATTTTCAGCAGCTTTAGCTGTTTGTACATTTAGGAATATTCCTTTTCTTCAATTTTTATATGGAGCTGATTGTTTAGATAATGATACTTGGGATATTAGAGATTTGTGTGAATATGGGCTAAGTAAAGCAGAAAAACTTATGTTCCTAGCCTTAGAATGTGGCATCGCTTTATAAATAACACTCTTTCAATTCTATTTTCAGCTATTCCATAAGGCAGGTGATTTTTATGGCAGAACAACAAATATGGGTACTTTGTCCTGTCTGTAACAACAAGACACGAACTAAAATACGCAAAGACACGGAACTGGTAAATTTCCCTCTCTTTTGTCCAAAATGCAAAAGAGAAAATTTAGTGACAATAAAAAACGGAATTACAACCATTATCAAAGAGCCAGACGCCTAGACGCAGAGCCGATAATTTATAAGCTATATAGCTTATAGACTATCGGCTCATTTTAATTTCAATCTTATTCTTGCAGGCAATAGAAGTTATTTATCTTCCATTTCCTTGTATTTGACAATACCATCCGCAACGCTTTCCATGATAACAAGGTCTGCGTCTGTAAAATTGTCAATTTTGCTTTCAAGCTGTCTTCGTCTGCTACTTTTTGCCAGACTATCAGAGGATAAAAAGAACTCATCCACTGATACATTCAGCAGAGATACAAGGTCGTACAGCACCTGTAAACTGGGGTGCTGCCCTTTATTCTCAATATTGGTTAAATAGCGTGGGTCAATCTCAATCATTGCTCCCACCTGTTCACGGGTCAAACCCTGTTTTTTACGGGCTTCTTTTATGGCAAGCCCAAACGCCCTGAAATCATATTTATCTTCTTTTTTACGCATAATACACCACCTCTGTACATTTTACTGTTCCTGTTGTAATAGCGACAGGTATAAAAAAACGTATTATATAGTCGTACAGTTCCTATTATGCGTATTAAAGATAAAACTATGTTGCCGAAACGGAAATAAAAAAAACCGTTATTTGGCAGCATACTTTCCCTGCGTCAAAAATCACATCATCTTTTCCAGACGACGGTTTAACAAAAGCCGCCGTCTTTTTTTGCATGAAATATAGATGATTTTTAAAGTCTACTACTTTATACAGACAGCGGCTTACAGGAGGAAGCCGCTATGCAAAATATTTTCTTAAATATATCTACATTCGGTAAACCGTTAAAAAAAGCCATCCACCTACACTAGAAAAGTCTGACCATCAATGTGGTTTTTCAGAATACATAGAAAGAACTATCGAAGCACACAAGCAGAAATATCGTCTGTTTGCGTGCTTTTTTAGTTGGAAGAAAAAGTTTTTAAATTTTTCTTCTCAAAACGCAACTGCACCCCCTGTCCTGTCGGGACTAAGAGCGAAAAGGGGGAAAGAAGCAGAGATTCCTATCAACTCGCTCCCTTTCAAGGCTGGAAAGGGGGTGAGCAATGATGAAGCCATCTGAATTTCAGACAACCATAGAGAACCAGTTTGATTACATCTGTAAAGTCGCTATGGAGGATGAACGCAAAGACTATCTCAAAGCGTTGTCCAGACAGTGTAAACGGGAAACCCTGTTCTGTGATATGGACGATTACACCGTCAATCTGTTTTCTTCCGAAGACACCTATCCATCCCACTTCCATACTTTTGAAATGGATGGATTTACTGTCCGCATTGAAAACAACCTGTTAGCAGAAGCATTAGAAAATCTGGATGGAAAGAAACGTAACGTTATCCTGAGATATTATTTTCTTGGATTTGACGATACGGAGATTTCAAAAATTCTGGAAGTCAACCGTTCTACCATACAGAGAAGAAGACACGCCGGACTGGAATTTATCAAAAAATTTATGGAGGAAGAAGCATGACAGCAAAGCACCCTATGATTCCGTTTCCTGTGATTGTAAGGGCTGCGGATGGTGACATTGAAGCAGTCAACCAGATTGTACGCCATTACAGCGGTTTTATTGCCAGCCGTTCCATGCGTCCCATGAAAGACGAATACGGGAATACCCACATGGTTGTAGATGAAACCCTACGCCGCCGGATGGAAACACGTCTGATTGCAAAGATTTTATCTTTTGAAATCAGGGAACCCAACTAGAAATAACGCTCTCCTGTGGAAGCATGGACAAGCTCATGCTTCCCAGACAGAGCTTGCCAGTCTATTAAAGTGCATTATCACCAGTGCACTTTAACAGGCTGACAAAGCCGGATTGTTCCTTGAAAAAGAAAGCGTCTAATCAACGCAGCATAAAGCAGCCGAATACGTTTCGATAGAAAGAGAGCCGTTGGGCTGGCACGCCGTGACCCACCAAAGGAGGGATGAAACCGGATAGCGATTCCTGCCAGCGTTCCATAAGCAGCTTACCGCAAAAGCTGCCGCCATGACCTTTCTATCGTGATAATGATACTTCCGTACAGCTTTAGTCTGTGTGATGATGTAGCACCGCTGACAAAGGGTACGGCTGGATGAGAACCATGCAGGGGTGAGATTCCCATGAGCTTTAGCGAAAGCTGTTCGGCTTGCTTATATACTATTTTGAATTATAATTTTTCATTCAAAATCAAATAACTATTTGCAGGAAATACAATCTTAATATTACTTTTGCCATAAAATCTGATATAATATAGACAGATATTGAGGGTTCCATATCTGGTCTATGGAAAGGAGGAACATGATTACAGTAACAAAAAAAGACTTAATAGAACTGGGTTATGGGACTTCATTCGCAGCAGACATCATAAGAGAAGCAAAGAAACTTATGATTTCAAAAGGGCATACCTACTATCAGTCACGCAAACTGGACAGGGTTCCCAGAGAAGCTGTGGAAGAATTGCTAGGGATTACTTTTACTGATAAATCAAACTGATTGTACTTCTTGCACATTTATGTAAGGAGTGAAATCATGGCAAAAGACCCTATTAAGAAAGCAGAAAACGGAACTTATTATTTTAGAGCAAACTTAGGTTTTCATCCGATTACCGGAAAACAGATTCAGAAATACAAAAGCGGATTCAAGACAAAAAAGGAAGCTAGAGAAGCATATTCAAAGCTTATGCTGACATCCACAGAGGAATTAACGGAAAAGAAACAGCAGCTATCCTTTCAACAGTTCATTGAAGAAACTTACCTGCCTTGGTATAAAACACAGGTAAAGGAAAGTACCTATCTGAACCGCCGTTCTACCATTCAGAAGCATTTTTCATACTTTTACAAAATGACGGTGGATGAGATAGAACCCATTAACGTCCAGAACTGGCAGCTTGAACTCGCAAAAGAATTTAGTCCAAACTATATCCGTATTGTACAGGGTATGCTCTCCATTGCCTTTGACAGAGCAGTTGTTCTCGGTCTTGCAAAGAAAAATCCGTCACGAATGATAGGAAACATCAAGAGCAAGAAAACAAAAGTGGATTTTTGGACACTGGATGAATTTCAAAAGGTAATTTCCCTGCTCTACAAGGGCGATTATTACGAACATTACCTTTTCATCTCATACTGGCTCCTGTTTATGACCGGAATGAGAATCGGAGAAGCCGCAGCCCTGCAATGGTCGGACATCAACTTTGAAACCGGACTTTTAAGTATAACGAAAACGCTGTACTATAAAACAATGGATGAATACAAATTTGTGGAACCAAAGACACAAGCCAGTATTCGCACTATCTATATTGACACAGATACCATTAAAGAATTAAAAGCATGGCAGGAAGTACAGCAAAAGGTTTTAAAGGGCTGCGACCTTGTACTAAGCTATAATGGGATTCCCACCAGTAAGCACACCCTCCCACGGGCATTAGAAAAGCTTGCTGGATTGGCAGGCGTACACCGTATCAAAATTCATGCACTCAGACATTCCCATGCTTCCCTGCTCATCAGTATGGGAGAAAATCCTTTATTGATTAAAGAACGTCTGGGGCATGAAAAGATACAGACCACGTTAGGAACCTATGGACATTTATATCCCAACACCAACGTGGAAGTTGCCAAAAAATTAACTGGCGTTCTCACTTATACTCCGGCAACAACCAGTGTTGCCGATTACACCAGCAATCAGCATACAGCAATCTATCACAGAACAGTTGAAGAAAAATAATGCAATGAAAATGCAATCCTATAAAGGAAAAGCTGTAAAACCCTTGTAAACAAAGGCTTTACAGCTCAGCTTCAACTATTCAAACTCAATCGTACCCGGTGGCTTGCTGGTCAGGTCATAGAATACGCGGTTAACGCCCTTAACTTCGTTAATAATGCGGTTCATAACCTTATTCAGTACTGCATACGGAATCTCAGCAGATTCAGCTGTCATGAAGTCGATGGTCTTCACTGCGCGGAGCGCTACAGCGTAATCATAAGTTCTGAAGTCACCCATAACGCCTACACTTCGCATATTTGTCAGTGCTGCAAAGTACTGGTTCGGCATCCATGAAGGATCTTCACCATGTTCTTTCTTATACTCAGCTGCAGCATTGTCTACCTCTTCACGATAAATGAAATCTGCATCCTGTACAATACGAACCTTCTCTGCAGTAACTTCACCGATAATACGGATTCCAAGTCCCGGTCCCGGGAATGGCTGACGGAATACCAGTCTCTCCGGAATTCCAAGCTCCAGACCTGCTTTACGAACCTCATCCTTGAAAAGGTCGCGGAGCGGTTCGATGATTTCCTTGAAATCAACGAAATCCGGAAGTCCGCCTACATTGTGGTGAGATTTGATCACTGCGGACTCTCCGCCCAGACCACTCTCTACAACGTCCGGATAAATAGTTCCCTGTGCCAGGAAATCTACCGCACCAATCTTCTTGGCCTCTTCTTCAAAAATACGGATAAATTCTTCACCGATGATCTTACGTTTTGCTTCAGGCTCTGTAACACCTGCCAGCTTGTCATAATATCTCTGCTGTGCATTGACGCGAATAAAGTTCAGGTCAAACTGACCGTTTGGTCCGAATACACCCTCAACCTCATCTCCCTCATCTTTACGAAGAAGACCATGATCTACAAATACACAGGTAAGCTGCTTGCCGATTGCTCTGGAAAGAAGTCCTGCTGCAACGGAAGAGTCAACACCACCTGACAGGGCAAGGAGAACTTTTCCATCCCCGACCTTCTCGCGGATTTCTCTGATAGTGTGCTCAACAAAGGCATCCATTTTCCAGTCTCCGGCACATCCGCATACACCAAGTACGAAGTTGGAAAGCATCTTCTTTCCTTCTACTGTATGAAGCACTTCCGGATGGAACTGGATCGCATACAGCTTCTTCTCCTCATTCTGTGCAGTTGCTACCGGACAGTCTGCTGTGTGAGCAGCAATCTCAAATCCTGGTGCAACCTGGGAAATGTAATCTGTGTGGCTCATCCAGCAGATTGTTTTATCAGATACGTCTTTGAAGATTTTGGAATCTGTCTTATCTACCAGAACCTCTGTCTTTCCATATTCGCTCACATCTGCTTTCTCAACTTTTCCGCCCAGAACATGCATCATAAGCTGTGCGCCATAGCAAAGTCCCAGAACAGGAATACCAAGCTCAAATAATTCTTTATTGCATGTAGGTGAATCTGCCTCATAGCAGCTGTTCGGACCACCGGTAAGGATGATTCCCTTAGGATTCATTGCCTTGATTTTCTCAAGATCGGTCTTGTATGAATAGATTTCGCAGTATACGTTACATTCTCTCACACGTCTGGCAACCAGCTGATTGTACTGACCGCCGAAATCCAGTACGACGACTGTTTCTCTTTTCATGTTTTCCTCCTTGTTTCTCATTATTTGTAACTGTAAAGATATTGAACCGTTACCATTGAATTTTATTATAAATTACAGTTCGGATTTTTACAATGCTTATTTTCAGTTTTCCACCTTGTGTTTTCTTCCTACGTTATTGTTCACTCCGTTCACAGTAACGTAGCCAAAATTCATTCCAGATTGCCTGCGGCAATGGAATTTTGGCTTGTATGTCTCGGGATTTTGGCATATTCATGCCAAAACACCTCGCGGGATAGTGGTGTGTGAACAGTAATCTTACTTCCAATTTATAAGTTTTTTAGAATTTAATCACGTTTTTTTCAACAGTCCATCACATTTTGCTCACAAATTCCCTGTATATTAATAAGCAAATAAAGCAAATGCTTTACAGACAGGTTGCAAATGCTTTTTCACATAGATTTTTAACTTTTTTCTTTTTCATACTTATGCCGGACCGTAAGGTCCGGCCCTCCTTCTTTTTACAGACCTTTTCAGGTCTTTTTCTTTTTTTTATAAGTTTTTTAGAATTTAATCACAATTTCTTCAACAGTCCATCACATTTTGCACACATTTTCCCTGTATATTAATAAGCAAATAAAGCAAACGCTTTATTTATAATAAAACTTTTTCTTTTTCATACTTGCCGGATCGCAAGATCCGGCACTCCTTCTTTTAAAATGTGAAATCCCGCTCACAGTAAGACACAACTGTGAGCGGGATTTTTGTGTTACCGCAGAGAACTAGTGTGCCGACAAGTTGATTCTTGAAACAATCTTGCAGGATAAATTTTCTTATTTCAAGGCGGAGGAAGGAGGCGTAGCGGTGGCTACGGCGACCGACGCCAACGCGGAAATAAGAAATTTAGACGCAAGATTGTTCGAGAAATCAACTTGTTGGCACACTAGCTTGATTCGGTTAAATTCCCATTGTAAGAATCTCCATCAGTACCCCAAGCAATGACGGATTCAAATTCATGGATACCAGAACTGGCACTGCCTCTGTGCCCAGCTCTTTCACTACTTTATAAACCTCTGTCTTCTGTGCATAGGTAATCTGTGCTTTTTCCAGAATCTCATAGACCTCTTCTGCATAATCTCTCTGATAAACAGCTGCATCTGCCGCAAAAGTAACCTTCACCTGTGCATCTGCCGGCACATCCTTGAGGATCACTATTGTTCCATGAAGCTTCTTATCCTCTGCGAACTCTGCATCCTTATATACCTGTCCGTTTACAGTAACCTCCTGCGGTTTGTCCTGAATGTTGCAGAAGCGGATCTTCCAGGAACGTTTCTGCGGGATCACTGCTGTATTTCCCTGTGCAGCTTCTACAATAAATACTGTTCCATTCTCATCTGCAGTCTTCGTCATTCTGGTGGATACCCAATTCTCATCCAGGTCTTCCGGTGTGTCCCCACCGTCTTCCCAAAGTACAAATTCTCCTGATTCTCCAGGATATACAAGTACTTCCAGTTTCTCAGGATTCTCAATGGAATTATCATATCCTTCCATGTCCTTCAGTGGAATGATGCTGCCTTCACGCACAAGTACCGGCATCTCATAAATATCTCTCCAGAGATCCACTTTTCTGCCGCCCTTATATGCTCTTCCGTTAAAGAAATCATACCAGATTCCCTGCGGAATCCATGTCTTTGCGCCTGCAAGTCCTGTTACCGGATCCAGCTTATCTGTGATTGGAGATACCATCATCTCTGTGCCGAAATAATAGTTGTTCGGTACTTCATAGGTTTCCTCACGCTCCGGCTCCAGATAATACATCGGCTGTACCAGCGGCAGTCCCGCTCTGCTTGCACGACGGTTCATGGTGTAAAGATACGGAACTAGCTTATGACGCAGTTTCAGGAAATTCTTCATTACTGTTTCTACAATCTGGTTGTATTTCCACGGTTCTTTTCCATTAAACGGGTTATCTGTGCTGTGCAGACGATTCATTGGTGAAAAGACTCCAAGCTGTACCCACCTTGCAGTGAGCTCGTCGTCTCTGTATCCAAACATATGTCCACCGATATCATGACTCCACCATCCAAAACCGATGTTGCTGGCATTTGCTGTGAAATATGGCTGGAATTTCAGACTCTCCCAGGTAATGAACGTATCACCGGAAAAACCAACCGGGTATCTGTGGCTTCCTGGACCTGCATATCTTGAGAAAGTCAGCGCACGTTTTCCTTTCCACTTGCTGTCCAGATAGTGATAGTGGTTCAGCATCCAGAGCGGATCCAGTCCCGGAACCTTGGTTACAGTTCCCTGCTGCCAGTCAAGCCACCAGAAGTCTACTCCCTCTTCTTCCATCGGATGATGCAGTTCCTCAAAATATGTCTCAATGAATTTCGGATCTGTCATATCAAAAAGTACCGGTTCCTTACTTGCAGGATCAATTCCCATCTTCTCTGCAACTCTCGGATAGGCTTCTTCATAAGCACGCACTCCATCTGCCGGATGTACGTTCAGTGTGATCTTATATCCATGTTTGTGCAGCCAGTCCATAAATTCAGGCGGATTTGGGAAAAACTTCTTATTCCAGGTATATCCTGTCCATCCGCTTCCATATACAGGAGGTACATCCTCTACCAGATGCCAGTCCATATCTACAACTGCAACAGAAAACGGCACTTCTTCTTTCTCAAAACGCTCTACCAGTTCTTTGTACTCTGTCTCTGTGTATTTGTGATATCTGCTCCACCAGTTTCCGAACGTATATCTTGGAAGCAGAGGTGTTTTTCCACATAATCTGTAAAAATCCTGCAGACATTCCACATATCTGTGACCATATCCAAAGAAATAAAAGTCTGCTCTGTTTCCCTGACGTGGCTCTACCATTCCATCTTCGCCCATAGCCATTGTGTGGGAATCATCCAGCACTGAAAAACCGTTTCTGGACATAATTCCATGACTCAGCGGAATCTCACCGTCTGCTTCATCCAGGGTTCTGGCTGTTCCCAGCAGATCTTTTGGTTCATCACCATAATGCCACACGCGCTCGCTGGCTTTTCCACCCGCTACACGTATCATCAGACCGCTTGGAGAAAATTTCTGCCTGTCATAGTGGATTTCCAGGTCTTTGGTGTAAATATGTAATTCCTCACCGCCATCGCTCACCCTGAATTCCGGCACCGGGAAATCACGATTGCATACCATCTGTGTTGCTCTGTCCTCAAATCCTCCGTCTTCGCTGTACTCAAAACGGATCAGGGCAGTTGTCAGCATTGTAATCCTGAAATGATCGCCCACGATCACAGCTTCCTTTCTGCATACAGGATTACCTTCCAGCACAAATTTCTTTAAGTTCATAAAAGCTTTTCCTCCTTTACATCAACAACAGTTGTAACAGCTGCTTTTATGTCTATTTTAATCTTCTGCAGTCTGATTGACAACGCCTTTTTTCAGCTACTGAACATTTATATGACATATACTTGTGATATTATTTTCTAGAACGTGTCTGAAAAATGCTTTACGCAAGATGTGCGTCACAATTTGCAGGAGATTTTGGGAATGATTTTCCAAACACACTCTAAAGCAGCTGCCGAAGAGGACGAATGATAATCCTGAGCACGCCGTAGTATAACTTCTTTTTCCGATTCAACACTTTCCCCTGGTACTTTGCGCCTTCGGTTTCCTGACCGTTTGCAAGTACCTCTTTGCTTTTTTCCATATAATCTGATTCTGTTTCGTGAATCTGCTGATTCAGTTTTTCGCTGTCAATTACCAGCATCAGTTCCGTATCCAGATAAGTACTTCGCATATCCAGATTATAGGAACCTACTACTGACAGACGGTCATTTATCAGCACAGCTTTTGTATGAACCGGATAATCATTCATCAGTTCATACACATCTGCCCCTGTTTCCAGAATTTTCTTTTTCTGATTAAGATAATCTGTACAGCCCCATGGATTAGAGCCTTTTTCCACTGCATTCAGCACGATCTGAAGCTTTGCATGATCTGAAATCCCCTGCAATACATCATACATGTAACCATTACAGATCACATAAGGAGTCTGTATTATTACATGATCTGCATTTTCAGTAAGATACTGAATTGTCTGGAGAACCTGCGGTGTTTTTCGTCCCGCCTCAATTCCATTATTGATCAGAGTGATCTTGTTTGCTTCTATCGTATCCTTTTCCCATGCACTGTAGGTTTCTATATCATTGTACCTTTTCAGCAGAGATATGTAAATTTCTTCCATGTGCCGGTATGCATCCGTATATCTGGAAGATTGTTTGCCGTTTTTAATGCTCACACAGCTTTCCTTCCATATTTTATGGAAATAATCCTCAAGCTGGTTCAGAGACTCTCCCTGTCCTTCTGATGTATCATACACCAGGATATCTCTGTCTTCATTAATGCCTTTTGTCTGATCCCCCAGAAAGATATCATTGCTGTTGCGTCCGCCCAGCAGATACATTTTCTCATCCACGATCAGATATTTATCATGCATGCGATAATTCACCTTAAACAGATTGACCGGTGTCACCGGATTGTAAACTCCCACTTCCACATTCTCATATGATGCCAGAGCCTGGAAATCGCTGCTTCCAGCCAGAAACAGTTGCTGATAAATTCCATCGATCAATAACTGAATCTTCACACCTCTTGCCGCAGCGCAATTCAATGCGGCAAGAATTTTAGTGCCATTATCATCCGCGCGTAAGTCAAAGGTAGACAGTACAATGCTCTCCTTCGCAGTGCCAATCATACGAAGCCTCCACAAAAGTGCCTCTTCATTATCGTCAATGCAGCAAATCCTTTCTACGCCTGCTGTCTCTGATGTAAATTCTGTCTTTCTCAGACTTTCCACATATGTTTCGTCCGGTTTCCTGCAAAAAAGAGGTGAAAGTATATTTACCAGCACCACGATCAGCAGGAAAAGGCAAAATATTTTTCCTGTTCTTTTTAGTATTTTTTTCATTCGATACCGTAACCTCCTTTGACCAGACCGGAACCCAGATATTTGACTTATTCCTCTTCTTTCGACAATACACTGAGTATAGAGTATAACATAATCAGAAGCCATAGTGCATCTTTTGATACGAAAAGCGTTAAAATCTTTTCACAAACCCTTTTCTTTTTCTTGCAATGTCTTATATGTTTCCGACTTATAAAAATTCAATGTCATCAACTCTTTCCAACAGGGAGGGATTTCAATGTTATCAGGATGGTTTGTATAAAGTGTGATGACTGGTTATAAAGAGAGTTTATCTGCATCTTGCACAGCAGTCTTCTCTCCTGCATGAAGATATTTACCAGCTTGACCCTGTGTTCTTTAAGCGGTATCAGTAGCATAAAATACTTTTACGCCCTTGTGGAACTTTCTCCGCAGGGGCGTAAATACTTCATTTCTCTCTATTTCCCAGACACCTTTATTTTTCACTTTTCCGTAAAACATAAAAAACACCGTCCCCGCGGCAATCGCTTTGTCCGCAAAAACAGTGTTCTTAGTGCGCCTTCAGGGGTTCGAACCCTGGACACCCTGATTAAGAGTCAGGTGCTCTACCAACTGAGCTAAAAGCGCATATTCTTTTGTTTTTCTCTGTGTTGAAGTTTTGCATCACCCTCAACGCAAGTGATATTATATATAATAGTCGTTTAAATGTCAATAGGTTTTTTCAAAAAAAATCAGATTTTTTTTCTATTTCATTTATTTTTCCTTTTTTTCGTCGTTTTGGGACATTTTGTTAAGTGTTTTATTGACCTCTTCTGCGGATTTCCGCAGGCGGCTGAAGGTATTATCAAAGTTTTTGTGTTCATAGCGGAATTGTAGCATTTTATTATGGAAAGAACTTTTTCGTTTCACCAGCTGACTCCTTCGGGGCGCGAAGCGCCCCGAAATTTTCTTATACTATAATATGCACTGCCAGCCACAATAGATAATCAAATGAATAATCGCAATCCACTTCACTACGGAATTGCTATAAACCAGATGATTGCTCTGCTTTTTTATCTGTGACACTCTCTGGAAATCACCATCTTACAGATTGGATTTCCCATAGAAGAAAATTTCTCTTCATATTCTGTCATAACATTTCCCTGTACCATCTCTTCATTATGATGCAGATCAAAGGTAGAAGCTTCCAGATTCCATCCGGCTTCCTCCACTTCTTCCAGGGAAAATTCAAACAGTTCCTTATTATCTGTCTTAAATTCCACTTTTCCATCCGGAACCAGAATCTGGTCATAACGTGCCAAGAATTCTCTGGATGTCAGGCGACGTTTTGCATGGCGGGCTTTTGGCCATGGATCGGAAAAGTTCAAGTAAATCTTATCTACTTCACCTTTCTCAAAGATTTCCGGCAGAAGTCTGGCATCCACTCTCATAAAAAATAAATTAGAATAAACCTCTCCATTCTCCTCCAGTTCTTCTCTCTTCTGCAATGCGCGAAGAAGAACGCTGTCATACATCTCGATTCCTATATAATTGATATCCGGATGCAGCCGGGCCAGATCCATAAGAAATCTTCCTTTTCCCATCCCTACTTCAATATGAAGAGGCTGCTTTTTCGCGAAAACCTCCCCCCAGTGTCCTTTCTTTGTCTGTGGCTCCTGCACCACATAAGGGCTCTCCAGAATTGCATCCTGAGCTCCCGGAATATTTCTTAATCTCATAAAAATCTCCTGTTCCTTTTCTTATATCTCCAGAGCGTGTTTGAAAAATGCTTTACGCAAGATGTGCGTGCAATTTCCTGCCACCAATAAACTACCATACCATACTCCTAACGTCAATTACATCCCGGACAGATATTCGCAGGAGATTTCTTTAACTTGTCTAAAAAATAACAATTTTTTTATTTCTGAAAAAAATTTAGATGGTTTTTTTAAACAAAAGGGTGTATGATATCTAACAGATATTACTATTTTGTGCATAGTAAATCTGGTTTTTTTGTAAAATTTCGACAACTAAGGAGGTTGAAGATGGAGCAGATACTTAACAAATTATCTGAAATCGAGCTTACAGCCCAACGCATCATGGAAGACTGCGACCGGCAAAAGCAACAGCTTTCTGAAGAGGCAGAACAGAAATGTAAAAATTATGACGAGCAGCTGGAATCCCGGACAGCAGAGCAGATTCGACGGATCCGTCAGCAACTGGAAGAAGAAAAAGATTCCCGCCTGGCACAGTTACGTGCAGACACAGACGCTACCTTTTCTTCACTGGATGCTCATTACGAACAGCAGCACTCACAACTTTCAAGAGAATTGTTTGAGAAAATACTGACTATGTAAAGATCTGTCTCAAACGCTAGAGCGTGTCTGAAAAAGGCTTTCTGCAAGATGTGCGTCACAATTTGTGGGAATGATTTTTCAGACACACTCTAGATGACATCAGGAAAGGAAGTGAAAAACAATGGGAGGCGTACTCTCCTACAGCGGACTTTCCACGAAAATCCGCGCAATGCAGAGCAGGCTTACTACCATGGATCAGTTCGAGGAAATCCTCCAACTCTCCGATGTCACGCAGGTAGCCGCCTATCTGAAGCGAATGCCGGAATACTCTTCCAGGTGGGATGCACTGGATGAAAATACCCTGCACCGTGGCCAAATTGAGAAGCTTCTGAAGAAATCCATATTCCAGAATTTCTCCAGAATTTATCACTTTGCCAACCCGGAGCAACGTAAATTTCTGGATCTGTATTCCAAGCGATATGAAATCCGTGTACTGAAGGAAGTCATGACAAATATCTTCGATCACCGCGACACGGATCCTGTAGATGTTTCTCCGTACCGTGAATTTTTCCGTCTGCATTCCAATATTGATGTAGACCGGATCACTACCTGTTCCACCATGGAGGAACTGATCTCCTGCCTCAAAGGAAACGAATTTTATATCCCGCTTTCGAAGATCCAGGAGCATGAAACAGCACTTCTCTTCGACTATGGTATGGCACTGGATCTGTACTATTTTACCCAGATCTGGAACATCCGTAAGAAGCTGTTTAAAGGTAAAGATCTGGAAGAGATTACCCGCACTTACGGTGAGAAATTTGATATGCTGAACCTGCAGTTTATCCAGCGTTCCAAAAGGTATTACAACATGGATCCGGCAAGTATTTATGCCCTGCTGATCCCTGTAAATTATAAGTTAAAGAAAGAAGAAATCACAGCTTTGGTGGAAGCGCCTTCATACGAAGAAGGTCGAAGAATTTTCCAGAAAACATGGTACGGCAACAAATATGAACAGCTTACCGTAGCCAATCTGGAAGAATTCTACAACCACATCCACCGCTCGATCCTTGAGAAGGAATCCCACAGAAATCCATATTCTGTAGCAGTGATCTATTCTTATCTGTATAACAAGGAACACGAAGTAAACCGTCTGACTATCGCCATTGAATGCGTACGTTATGGTGTGCAGCATGATGAAGCCATGCGTTATATTTGCAACAGTTGATTTCTATATGGCGCATAACTGAATAACTGCTTCGCAGTTTAAAGAACATTAACCAGGAGGTGAATTTATGATTGAGAAAATGAAGTTCCTGAGCATTACCGGTCCTAAAACCGATATTGACAGAGTGGTAAACACCTATCTTTCCAAGTACGAAATTCATCTGGAAAATGCCCTTTCCGAGCTGACCGCAGTAGAGAGTCTTTCTCCGTTTATGGAAATCAATCCATATAAGGAAGCACTCTCTACTGCCAACAGTTTCTATGATGAACTGGCAGATCCGGAGAAGATTTCTGCCAAACCCATGGATACTGAACAGGCTTTAAATACAATCCGCCGGATTCAGTCTGATTATCAGGAACTAAGCAATAAACGTGCTGATCTGGAGAGTCAGCTTGCAGCTCTGGATGAATCTCTGCGAGTGATCCGCCCGTTCAGAAATATTAATTACAATATTTCCTCAATCCTGAAATTCCAGTTCATCCACTTCCGTTTCGGAAGGATTGAGAAGGAATATTACCAGAAATTTGAAAAGTATATTTACGAAAATCTGGACACAATTTTCATTAAATGTGATGAAGATGACCAGTATGTCTGGGGTCTGTATTTTGTCCCGGAGCACGAAGCCCAGAAAGTAAAAGCCGTCTATTCTTCCATGCACTTCGAGCGTATTTATATGCCAGATACGTATGAGGGAACAGCAAAAGAAGCTTTCGAACAACTGACTGAAACACGCAACAGAGCTGCTGCTGATCTGGCATCTGCCGATCAGAAAAAAGCAGATTTTCTTCTTAGAAATCAGAAAGATATCATTGCATCACGCAATGCTATCGCACAGCTTTCCGGTAACTTTGATGTGCGCAGACTTGCGGCATGTACACATGGGGATAAAGACGTTTTCTATATCTTATGTGGATGGATGACAGAGAAAGATGCCCATTCTTTCCAGAATGATATCAAAGACGACAGCCGCATTTTCTGTATTATTGACGGTGAAGAGGACGAACATCTGAAGCCAGGTATACACCAGCAGCCGCCAACGAAACTGAAGAACCCGAAACTGTTTAAACCATTTGAAATGTACATTAAGATGTATGGTCTTCCGGCCTATAACGAGATGGATCCCACATGGTTTGTAGCACTGACTTATTCCTTTATTTTCGGTGCAATGTTCGGTGATGTGGGACAGGGATTGCTGCTCTTTATCGGAGGTTTCCTGCTTTATAAATTCAAACATATCACACTGGCAGGCATTATCAGTTGTGCAGGTGTGTTCTCCACAATCTTCGGATTTATGTTCGGAAGTATCTTCGGATTCGAAGATGTGATACCTGCCCTGTGGCTTCGCCCGATGAACAATATGATGTCAGTTCCGTTTATCGGAAAGCTGAATACAGTATTTATTGTTGCCATTGGTTTTGGTATGTGCCTGATCCTTTTATGTATGGTATTTAACATCCTGAATGCCTGGAAAGCCGGAGATGTAGAACACATCTGGTTTGATACAAACTCAGTAGCCGGTCTGGTATTCTACGGCTCTGCAGTTGTCTCCATTGCACTTATACTGAATGGCAAAACACTTCCCGGCGGAATCGTACTGTTTATCATGTTCGGCGTACCATTGATCCTAATCTTCCTGAAAGAGCCACTTACAGCCCTCATTGAGAAGAAATCAGAAGTTATGCCGAAAGAGAAGGGAATGTTCGTTGTACAGGGACTTTTTGAAATGTTTGAAGTCCTGTTAAGCTACTTCTCCAATACCCTTTCCTTCGTCCGTATCGGAGCTTTCGCAGTCAGCCATGCAGCGATGATGGAAGTCGTTCTCATGCTTGCAGGCGCAGAAAGCGGAAACCTGAACTGGATAGTAGTAGTTCTGGGAAACCTTTTTGTATGTGGTATGGAGGGCCTGATCGTCGGTATCCAGGTGCTTCGTCTGGAATATTATGAAATGTTCAGCCGCTTCTACAAAGGTACAGGACGTAAATTTGAGCCGTTCCGCTCTGTAAAATAGACAGAAAGATCATCAGAAATTATACTATTTTCATTTATATATCATCCTCGGGAAACCCATATCTGTCGGTCAGCCAGATATTCGAAGCCGAATAAATATGATATATATGAACAGCAAAATCAAAAACTAAGAGGAGATTTAATTATGACAACAATCGCACAGATCATTTTAGCAATCGCACTGGTACTCAGCATCATTCTTCCATTTGGCTACTATCTCATCGGTGAAAAAAACCGCGGACGTTACAAAACAGCTCTCGGTGTAAACGCCTTCTTCTTCTTTGGAACTATGCTTATCGCCATTGCAGTTATGTTCACAGGTGCTTCTTCCGTACAGGCAGCTGCAGGCTCTGAAGGCACACTTGCAACAGGTATGGGTTATATCGCAGCAGCTCTTGTAACCGGACTTTCCTGTATCGGTGGTGGTATTGCCGTTGCCAGTGCGGCAAGCGCAGCATTAGGTGCTATCAGCGAGGATCAGAGTATCCTTGGTAAATCCCTTATTTTCGTAGGTCTTGCAGAAGGTGTCGCCCTTTATGGACTGATCATCTCCTTCATGATCCTGGGACAGTTATAGGATGCAGATGTTTTTGATCAGCGACAATATCGATACCTACACAGGGATGAGACTGGCAGGTGTGGAGGGCGTGGTCGTACACACACATGATGAATTAAAAGATGCTTTGCAGAAAGCTATCTCCAATAAAGAAATCGGAATCATACTCCTGACCGAGAAATTCGGCCGGGAGTTTCCCGAAATTATAGATGATGTAAAGCTTCATCACAAGACCCCTCTGATCATCGAAATTCCCGACAGGCACGGTACTGGTCGCAAACCGGATTTTATCACTTCATATGTGAATGAAGCTATTGGTTTAAAACTGTAAATATACCGCACGAATCGTATTGATGAAAACGGAATAAACAATAACAGGTGCAGAACAGTAACAATCTAAATATTACAGGCAGGTGTTAACATGACAATTGATGAAAAACTCAGCCATTTTTATGATATCACTGTAGAGGAAGCCCACGAAAAAGCTGCCGCCATTCTCGATGAGCATAAAGCGGCTCTGGAGAAAATGGCAGAAGAACACAAAACTCTCAGTGAAGAAAACGCCCAGACACAGATCAAAGCGGAAACTGCCAGCGCCCGACGTGAAATAAACAAGGCTCTCTCCGCAGAACAGCTCACGATCAAGCGTGACTGGACCAGAAAACAAAACGAATTAAAAGAGAAAATTTTCTCCGAAGTAAAAGGACTTCTGGAATCCTTTACCAAAACTCCGGAGTATGAGAACTATTTAACTGCTAAGATCAAAGAAGCTCTGGATTTCGCGGGAAATGATGAGATCACTATCTATCTCTCTCCGGAGGACAGATCTCTTGCAGAGAAACTTCAGCATACAACAGGTACTGCTATCCAGCTTGCAAAGGACTCTTTTCTTGGCGGTATCCGCGCTACGATTCCTCAGAAAAACATCCTGATCGATCACTCTTTTGCAGGAAATTTTGAGGCAGCATACAAAGAATTCAAGTTTGACGGAGGACCAGAACATGAGTAATACAGGTATTATCTACGGTGTCAACGGCCCCGTCATTTATCTGAAGGGCGACAGCGGATTCAAGATTTCCGAGATGGTCTATGTAGGTCCGGAACATCTGGTAGGTGAGATCATCGGCCTGAAGAAAGGCATGACCACCGTACAGGTTTTCGAGGAGACTACAGGACTGAAACCGGGCGATACAGTTACAGGAACCGGAGATGCCATTTCTGTACTTCTGGGACCTGGAATCATCCACAATATTTTTGATGGTATCCAGCGTCCTCTGGAAGAGATTGCCAAAGCCTCAGGCAAATATATTTCACGAGGTGTCAGCGTTGATTCTCTTGACACAGAAAAGAAATGGAACACTCACATCACAGTAAAAGAAGGAGATGTTGTAGGTCCCGGCTCTGTTATCGCAGAAACTCAGGAAACAGACTCCATTCTCCATAAATCCATGGTTCCTCCGAATCTTACAGAAGCCACAGTTATCCACGCAGCATCTGACGGAGCATACACCATTCTGGAACCGATCGTAACCATTCAGTTCGCAGACGGAACCACCAAAGATCTGGCACTTGCACAGAAATGGCCGATCCGTATCCCGAGACCAACCCACAAACGTTTCCCCGCAAGCGTCCCGCTTGTCACAGGCCAGCGTATCCTGGACACTCTTTTCCCGATTGCCAAGGGCGGTACAGCCGCTGTTCCGGGAGGTTTCGGTACAGGTAAGACCATGACTCAGCATCAGATTGCAAAATGGTCTGATGCAGACATTATCATCTACATTGGATGCGGAGAACGTGGAAACGAGATGACTCAGGTTCTGGAAGATTTCAGTAAACTGATCGACCCGAAATCCGGAAACCTGATGATGGACAGAACCACATTGATCGCCAATACTTCCAACATGCCGGTTGCGGCGCGTGAAGCTTCTATTTATACAGGTGTAACTCTTGCGGAATATTACCGGGACATGGGTTACGACGTAGCTATCATGGCAGACTCCACTTCCCGTTGGGCAGAAGCTCTTCGAGAACTGTCCGGCCGTCTGGAGGAAATGCCTGCAGAGGAAGGTTTCCCTGCATATCTGGCATCCAAGCTGTCCGCATTCTATGAACGTGCAGGAATGATGCAGAACTTAAACGGAACCGAAGGCTCTGTCTCCATTATCGGAGCAGTTTCTCCACAGGGTGGTGACTTCTCAGAGCCTGTCACACAAAACACCAAACGTTTCGTCCGCTGCTTCTGGGGACTGGACAAATCCCTTGCCTATGCCCGTCACTTCCCGGCAATCCACTGGCTCACCAGCTACAGTGAATATCTGGAAGACCTGACTCCATGGTACAGAGAGCATGTTTCCCCGAAATTTGTAGCAGACAGAAATCAGCTCATGGCAATCCTGAATCAGGAGAGCTCCCTGATGGAGATCGTCAAGCTAATCGGAAGCGACGTTCTTCCGGATGACCAGAAACTGACGCTGGAAATTGCCAGAGTCATCCGTCTGGGCTTCCTCCAGCAGAACGCTTTTCACGCAGAAGACACCTGCGTACCAATGGAAAAACAGTTTAAAATGATGGAAACGATCCTCTATCTTTATGAAAAATGCCGTGCACTCATCAACCGTGGAATGCCGGTTTCCATACTGAAAGAGGGGAACAACATTTTTGAAAAAATTATTTCCATTAAATATGATGTGGCAAATAATCAGCTTGATAAATTCGACCAATACAAGCAGGACATTGATACTTTCTATGATAACATAATGGAAAAAAACGGCTGATGCCGGAACAGTTACATTCATAGCCATAACCGGCTATGAGTTGTAACAGAGAGGAGAAGTTTATGGCAATTGAATATTTAGGCTTAAGCGAAATAAACGGACCTCTGGTGGTCCTGGAAGGCGTCAAGAATGCCTCCTATGAGGAAATCGTAGAATTTCACATGGATGACGGGACTCGCAAGATCGGCCGTATTATTGAGATTTATGAGGACAAGGCTGTTATCCAGGTTTTTGAAGGAACAGACGGTATGTCCTTAAGCAACACCCATACCCGGCTGACCGGACGTCCCATGGAGATCGGGCTTTCCCCGGAAATCCTCGGACGAACCTTTAACGGTATCGGACAGCCCATCGACGGTCTGGGGGACATCACCCCGGATGTAAAATTAAACATCAATGGTCTGCCGCTGAACCCGGTAGCACGTGAATATCCCCGAAACTATATCAACACCGGTATTTCCGCAATCGACGGACTGACCACCCTGATCCGAGGACAGAAGCTTCCGATCTTTTCCGGAAATGGTCTTCCACACGACAAGCTGGCTGCACAGATCGTACAGCAGGCTTCTCTGGGAGAGGACTCTGATGAAGATTTTGCCATTGTTTTCGCAGCAATGGGTGTCAAATATGACGTAGCGGAATTTTTCCGCCGTACCTTCGAGGAAAGCGGTGCTGCAGACCATGTAGTTATGTTCCTGAATCTTGCAAATGATCCGGTTGTTGAACGTCTTCTTACACCGAAGATCGCCCTCACTGCCGCAGAGTATCTTGCTTTTGAAAAAGGAATGCACATCCTGGTCATCCTGACAGACATCACATCCTTCTGCGAGGCCATGCGAGAGGTTTCCTCCTCCAAAGGTGAGATTCCGTCCCGTAAAGGTTATCCGGGTTATCTGTACAGTGAGCTTGCAACCCTGTACGAACGTGCAGGTATCGTAAAAGGCAAACCGGGTTCCGTAACCCAGATCCCGATCCTGACCATGCCAAACGATGATATCACTCACCCGATTCCTGACCTTACCGGTTATATCACCGAAGGTCAGATCGTTCTGGACAGACAGCTTCATGGACAGGCAATCTATCCGCCTATTAACGTACTGCCGTCTCTTTCCCGTCTGATGAAGGACGGTATCGGTGAAGGCTATACAAGAGCAGACCATCAGGACGTGGCAAATCAGCTTTTCTCCTGCTATGCAAAGGTTGGAGATGCCAGAGCCCTTGCTTCCGTTATCGGTGAGGATGAGCTTTCCCCGCTGGATAAACGCTATCTGGTATTTGGTAAAGCCTTTGAGAGTGAATTTGTCGGCCAGTCCGAAACCGAGAACCGAAGCATCACCGAAACCCTGGATAAGGGCTGGGAGCTTCTGGGACTTCTTCCGAAAGAAGAGCTCGACCGAATTGATACGAAGATCCTCGACAAGTACTATCACGAAACAGTACGCTAAAAGAAGCGAGGTGATTACATGGATCCGAATACCTTTCCCACCAAGGGAAACCTGATACTTGCAAAGAACTCACTGAAGCTTTCCCGTCAGGGCTATGAGCTGATGGACAAGAAGCGTAACA
>NZ_JBWJVQ010000170.1:0-76144 GCF_056339875.1 Blautia sp. ZXY-1-C6 | reverse complement strand
GGACGTCACCCAATCGCAGCTTACGAATTCCTCGGTCCAAACCTTAAGGGCAAAGATATGATCCTGATCGATGATATGATTTCTTCCGGTGATACAGTTCTTAAGATTTCTTCTCTCCTCAAGGAAAGAGGAGCAGGCAGAATTTATATCTGCTCTACTTTCGGACTGTTTACAAACGGACTCGAGAAATTTGATGAGGCTCATAAGGCAGGAGTGTTTGACAAACTGCTCACTACAAACCTGATCTATCAGTCTCCTGAGCTTCTTGCAAAAGATTACTACATCTCCTGTGATATGAGTAAATATATCGCCCTGATCATTGATACTCTTAATCATGATCAGTCCGTAAGCTATCTGCTCAACCCGGTTGACAGGATCAACCGCTGCGTAAGCAATTATATGGCTCAGTATGATGAGAAATAAATAACTTCTGTAAAATTTATAAAAAGAGATTTCATGTTCTGTTCCGGCTGTTTCATCCGAAATTCCTGCAGTACATGAAATCTCTCTTTTTGTTATATATAATGCAATCCACTCTTCTATGCGGCCCTACACTGAATAACTGCTTCGCAGTCTGGTTAAAAATTCAGGAAATAATTTGCCTCCCATAAGGGATTCCCTCTCTGTCCAGAAGTTCCATCTCGCGTTTACTGCAGGTACTGATGATAACCTGCTTTTTCTCCTTATACATCCATCCAAGAACTGCCTCAAGATCTTCTTCCTCATACATCCCAAAGATATCATCCAGTATCACCGGCAGACTTTCTTCCTGACACAGAAGCTCTCCTGCAGCCATGCGCATGGCAAAATAAATCAGCTCCAGAGTGCCGCGGCTGAGACATTCCAGTGCTTCCACTCCGTTCCCGGTAGTTACTGTCATGTGGGATGCCGCATCCATCTGTACGTCCTGATATTCACCATCTGTAATCTCACTCAAAATCTGAGAAGTACGCATCTGCAGCTTTCGTCCCACCTGAAGATGAATATTTCCTGACATTCTCTCTATGGTTTCCATCGCCATATTCAGAGCCTGTACCTCCCGCTCTTCCGATGTAAGCAGAAAAGAATTTTCTTCGTATTCCCGGTATTCTTCCTTAAGGTTACAAAGTTCTGTTTCTTTCTCATCATAGTCCTGTCTGAGATTTTCTTTACTGCATCTGAGTTTCTCCTGCCTGGATACCCAGCGTTTCTTCATCCGTATTCTCTTCTGAAATTCCCTTGCATACTTCAGCTGCTGTTTTCCACAAAATCCCACCAACGCAGCTGCAATAACCGCTACGATCAGACTTACCGAAACACTGTCCGCTATAATCGCAGTCAGAATCAATCCAAAGATGCCGGCAGTGGCCGATATCAGCATTCCCATTGCAAAGCTGTTTCTTTTTGCCTTTGCCTGTGCCATTCTCTCATCCAGAATAACCGCACCATTTTCATCTCCGGGATGCATCCGTAACGACTCCTCTTTCTCATTAATCTGATCCAGCTTTCCATTCAGATCATTCAGATCACTTATGATATCATCCATCCTGGTCAGAAGTTTCTGCCTCTCCTGTTCTGTCTCTTTCTGTTTTCTGTCTGCCTGGACCAGATAACCCTTTCTGGACATCTTGAGCATCTGCATGGCCCGTCCCAGATTCATGGAGCTGTCTGCAGTTCCCTGATAGCCGGTCATAAATTTTTGCAGCTCCCGAGCCAGATCCTGTTCTGTCGGACTCTTTAACTTCGCAGCAAAAACTGCATTATCGTAGATTGCTTCACTGATATCTCCGAGAAACATATTTTTAATATACGTATGTACTATCGCTCTTTCGCTTTCATTCTCTCCATACAGAACGTTAATTCCCGGAGAAAACTCTAAAGTTTTATCATGGATTTCTCCAGAGTTTTTAATATTTAACTGTCTGATAATCATATTCTGTCTGTCACCTGCTTGTTTCCAGTAAAGCCTGAAGACCATAATATAATGCCTTCTCCTCCACTGCATTTCTGTCTTTTTCAAGAAAATAACTGATATAGTCACCGATCAGTGTTCCACTATATTTTTTTTGAAGTGCTTCCAGATCATAGGAAGGCTTTGATTCATCCAGAACCTCTGTTACGTAGCCAAAAGACTTCAGTCTCTCGGGAAGCAGCAGAAGCTCCGGTGCCCTGGTTCCCTGGATCACGATCCTGTAGATATTCATGCGTCCTTTATTCGCCAGATCCGCCTTCAGCATATCTTCCAGAGATGCCTGTGTAGAATCTTCACGCAGCATTAGAAGAATCTGCTCATAGGAACGGCAGGCAAAAGGAACAAAATTTGTCTTAAGCCTTCCATTTTCCAGATGTCCTTCTATGTATCCATGATCACCCAGATCATTTCTGTCAACAGGCTCCAACGCACCTGCATAAGCTGCATTATCCCGGATCAGAATCTGGGGTTTATGAATATGTCCTAATGCAATATAATCAAATCCTGACGCAGCAATTGATTTGATATTCATGGGGATATGCTTCGCATCTCCACCATGAGCCAGTAAAATGTGAACCCCCTCTCCCTCTGCAGGATGTATGGAATCATACAGAGGATTCTCTATTTCCTGATGTTCATAGCTCAGTCCATATACATAAACATCCAGTTTCTCATCTTTCACACAGGTAAGCTGTTCATTCTTAAAAAATGTCACATTCTTTTCCCACTGAAAATCCCGGTAAAAAGAATCAGCCTTAATATAGTCATGATTTCCTGCCATCAGATAAACCCGGGTATCCGGGATGGTGGAAAACAGGTTATTTACTTCTTTCAGTTCCCGTAGAAGAGGCTGGCGGTGGAACAAATCTCCTGCTATAAATAACAAATCCACCGGATTCTCGCGGATACCCGCAATAACCCGGCGGAAAGTTTCCCAGATTTCTTCCTCCCGCCTGCTGCTCCATGGACAGCCCCTGTCAGGAACTGCACCAAGGTGTACATCTGCAAGATGAATAAATCTCATGCCAATCTCTCTTTCTATAACATTTTTGATATCTGCGGATTGCTCTGCAGCTTCAATGCTCCCACAATACTGATATCAGTCAAATTATAAATCACAGTTTTTAACAGTTCTTGGGAATGGAATTACGTCGCGGATGTTGCCCATGCCGGTAAGGTACATTACGCAACGTTCAAATCCAAGACCAAATCCTGAATGGCGTGTGGAACCATATTTACGAAGATCAAGATAGAAGTCATAATCCTCTTTCTTAAGTCCCAGCTCGTCCATACGTTTCTCAAGTTTCTCAATGTCATCCTCTCTCTGGCTTCCACCGATGATCTCACCGATTCCAGGCACCAGACAGTCCATAGCTGCAACAGTCTTGTTATCCTCATTCATCTTCATGTAGAAAGCTTTGATCTCCTTCGGATAATCTGTTACAAATACAGGTTTCTTAAAGATTTCTTCTGTAAGATAACGTTCATGCTCTGTCTGCAGATCGCATCCCCAGAATACTTTGTAGTCAAATTTATCGTTGTTCTTCTCCAGAAGCTCTACTGCTTCTGTGTAAGTAACATGACCAAACTCAGAATTGATCACATGGTTCAGTCTGTCCAGAAGTCCCTTATCAACAAAAGAATTGAAGAAATTCATCTCTTCCGGTGCATTCTCCAGTACATAACGGATCACATATTTCAGCATTGCCTCTGCAAGATCCATGTTGTCATTTAAATCTGCAAATGCGCATTCCGGCTCGATCATCCAGAACTCTGCCGCATGGCGGGTTGTGTTGGAATTCTCAGCGCGGAAGGTTGGTCCGAAAGTATAAACATTGCGGAATGCCTGTGCAAAAGTCTCGCAGTTTAACTGTCCGCTTACTGTCAGATTAGTTTCTTTTCCGAAGAAATCCTGAGAGTAATCTACAGCACCCTTGTCATCTGTCGGAACGTTGTTCATATCCAGAGTAGTTACCTGGAACATCTCACCTGCACCTTCACAGTCGCTTCCTGTGATCAGCGGAGTATGCACATAAACAAATCCCTGCTCCTGGAAGAAACGGTGAATCGCATAGGCACACAGAGAACGTACACGAAATACTGCCTGGAATGTGTTTGTTCTCGGACGGAGATGTGTGATGGTTCTTAAGTATTCAAGACTGTGGCGTTTCTTCTGAAGCGGATAATCAGGTGCAGAATTACCCTCTACTGTAACTTCTGCTGCCTGGATCTCAAATGGCTGTTTTGCCTGTGGAGTTGCTACCAGTGTACCTTTGACAATGATCGCTGCACCTACGTTTAATTTGCTGATCTCAGCAAAATTCTCCATTGTATCGTGATAAACTACCTGAAGAGTCTCAAAGAAGCTTCCGTCGTGAAGCACGATAAATCCAAATGTCTTGGAGTCACGTACGCTTCGTACCCATCCACCTACTGTAACCTCTTTATCCAGGTATTTTTCTCTCTCTTTGTAAATCTCTTTTACTGTTGTTAACTTCATATCTATGTTTCCTCTTTCTCCTCATCGTTCTGGTCTTACACAAAAAGACGAAACGCTGTTTCAGATAACAGCCGTCTCGCCTTTTAGTATAGACTATTCCCTGTTTTCACGCAAGGAGTAATCTGGTATTTAACTATGTTTTTTCTTTTGTCAGGTGTAGCAAAATCATGCTCTCTGCCATTTGGTCAGGCAGGCACTCTCAATGAATCCATACATTTTGCAAAAATACGCTTATATGTCCTTGTAGTATAGTGAAGCCCGTCATCTACCGTACCGGTTCCGTAATGATCACTGGCAAAGCTGTATCCTGTTGATTTCAGATAAGAATACATATCAATATAAGTATAAGCAGAAGACAGATTTGCTTTCATATACTGATTGAATGATCTGACTGCCGCCTCACTTCTGTCCGCTCTTCCCGCATTGGGAAGCATCAGACGATTCACCGGATTTACAGACATGAAGTACAGTTCACATCCTTTGCTTTTAAGCTGTGGTGCAATCCAGTTATAATACTCCGCATAATCTGCAGATTTTGACAAGTCGTTTACTCCAAAATTAAAGATCACTGCGGTTTTCTTTGAAAGAATACTGTTGGAATCGTGCTGTACTATGGAATAAAGCTGAGCCCATCCTGTAGTGGTAAACCAGTCCAGTCCCTTTCCTGCCGAGCAGACAAACTTCACATTTTTAGTCGCAGATTCTCCCATTCCTGTCAGAACATTTTCCATAAATTCCGTACGGGAATCACCTACAAAAATCACCTGTTTATATTTATAGATATCTACCTGCGGAAGCTGATCCTCTGTAAGGTCTGTTTCCGTTGTTCTGTTAAATACCACTGCATAGAGATCCACATTTCCATTTACCGTGATTTTTTCTTCTGCCTCATACTGCGGAGAAACACTCTGCATCGGTTTTGTGGACCACCCCATAAAAGTATAACCTTCTGCATCCCTTACGCCCGGAAGAGAATAAGAACTTCCTTTTGCCAGAGTCGTTTTCTGCCAGGTGCTGCCGTCACATCTGTGAAAAGTCAGCTGTACTGCCTTCTTCTGTACCGCATAAAGAGTGATATTTTTGTTGACTGTACATTTCGCCTTTGCTGTTGCTTTCTCAGAATTTTTCTTACTTGACCATCCCTGGTTAACATAACCGGTTCTTGCCGGTACTTTTGCAAAGGTAACAACCGTTCCCTCTTCTACTGTCTGAGTAAGTTTTTGATAAGCCGCATTAGTGCTTCCATTTCCCAGATAGTAGCTGACCGTATAATAATTACTCTTTCTGCGCACTGCATAGAACCGAGTTGCCTTTGTAATCTTTACTGTATCACCGGCTGAATATTCCGGTTCTGTTTCTCCCTTTTCAGTTGTCCAGCCCAGATTTGTATAGCCCTTTACTTTCGGCACATCAGGCAGTGTCACTTTCTGATTTTTTGACGCATACATGGTGAGCGAAGTATAAATTTTGCTGGTACTTGTTCCATTATTGTTATTGAAAGTAACTGTGTAAGGCAATTTCTTATATACAGCATAGAGAGTCAGTGTTTTTGATACAGTCACATTCTGGCCTGCTTTATAGTCAGCTTTGGAGGCTTTTTTATTCTTTGACCATCCCAGAGACTGATATCCTGTCTTGACAGGTACCTGCGGCATTGTAACTGTAAGTCCTTTTCCGACTTTCTGACTCAGTCTGGTAAATTTACTGTTGCTTGCCCCTGTATTGGTCTTAAAATTCACCTGAAGTGCTGTACGGCGCACAATGTAAAAATCTGTGTCACCGGTCACTGTAAATTCTGAATTCAGTTCATATTTTACAGCAGAACTTCCCTTTGTATCTGTCCATCCATAATTAATGTATTTAGATGATGGCATATCCGGAAGTATGACGTTTTTTGTCTCATATGCCTGCAGAATTCCATTGGAAAACACACTGGTTCCTGAATTATTATAAAGGGAAACCGTACATTTCTTTGGCATATAGAAGTTCAGGATGCCTTTTTCGAGAAACAGATTCCAGCTCTCGCCTTTCTTCAGAGTAAGAATATCTCCACCCTTCAGAGTGATCGCATCTCCAAGTTTTTCATTTTTTTCCAGTTTCCACATATCCGGTGCACCTGTATCCGGTACATTGGGAAGGATCAAAGATTCACCCCAGGACATCACTGTTCGCAGCTGTTCACATTCATTTCCTTCTCCGTCTATAAACCGGAGCATTACCTCTTTCTCCGGATTAATCGTCGGCGTGGGAGATGGTGATGGTGTGACTGAAGGAGTCGGTGTTGAAGACGGCATCGGTGTGACCGAAGGAGTCGGTGTTTCTGTCAGTGCAGGTGTACCCTCCGGTGTCGAAGTCACTGTTGGTGTTGGTGACAGTTCCGATGCCATTACTTTCTCCGAATCAGAAGCTGCCGGCAAAGTATTTTCTGTATCAGTTATGCACGAATCTTCTTCCCCTGAACTGAAAATCTCTTCAAAACTGTCCGGAGTGCCGAACTCTGCTGCCTGTACGGGAACTGTTGCAGTGATCAGTGCCACAGTCAGAAACACACTTGCCAGACGCTTTCCTCTTTTGTGTCTTTTTCTGTACATATTTACCTCCATTTTGCAAAAACGTCCCAACATAAAATATGCGGGACGTTCTCTATGCATTCCCAATCATTCAAAAACATCTTCAGACTGCCCGGCTTTTGATCAGAACCGCCACAACCTGCTCATATGTAAATAATACCAGATTTGTCATCCTGCTATGTAAACACTGTTTTCTTATGGTTGAAAATATTCCTTATAATTTATTGATAAACCTCATAAATGCTTCTCTGCCTTCAGCAGTACATTTATATACGCCGGCATCCTCAAGTACATGAACGAATACATTACCGACTTCTTTTCTGAGAACATCCTGAATGTTGTCTTTATCAAGATTGTCATATTTCGGAAGGAATTCTGCAACCCACGCTGCATGTTTCTCAATCTTCTCATTGGAAGAAATGTCTTTTCCCTCCAGAATATATTCTGCCAGAAGTTCCAGTTCTTCTTTTAATCTTGCCGGAAGTACGGCAAGTCCCATTACTTCGATCAGACCAATATTCTCTTTCTTGATATGGTGATACTCTGCATGCGGATGGTATACACCAAGAGGATGCTCATCAGTAGTAATGTTATTTCTAAGTGTGAGATCCAGTTCAAACATATCTCCGGATCTGCGGGCGATCGGTGTGATCGTATTGTGCGGTTCTCCATCAGTTTCAGCAAAGATAAACGCACTTTCGTCTGTATAACCTCTCCACGCTTCCAGAACATGTGTAGCAAGCTCTATCAGTCTCTTCTCATCCTTATGACGGATCCTTAAAACTGAAAGAGGCCATTTAACAATACCTGCTTCTACATCCTCATATCCCGGAATAGTCACATGTTTCTCGATCGGTGCTTTTGCCATTGCGAAAGTATAATGTCCGCCCTGGAAATGATCGTGACTTAAAATAGAACCGCCTACGATAGGCAGGTCTGCATTGGATCCCAGGAAGTAATGCGGGAAAAGTTTTACAAAATCAAAAAGTTTGATAAATGTATTCTTCTCAATCTTCATCGGAACATGCTGACTGTTAAAGACGATGCAATGCTCATTGTAATACACATATGGGGAATACTGAAATCCCCAGGGACTGTCATTTACAGTGATAGGAATGATTCTGTGATTCTCTCTGGCAGGATGATTAACTCTTCCTGCATATCCTTCGTTCTCCGGGCAAAGAAGACATTTCGGATAACTGCTGGATTTTACAAGCTTGGCAGCAGCGATTGCCTTCGGATCTTTTTCCGGTTTGGAAAGATTGATGGTGATATCGATTTTACCATATTCACTGTCTACTGTCCATTTCTGATCTTTCTTTACACGATAACGACGAATATAATCGCTGTCCTGACTGAGTTTATAGAAGTAATCGGTTGCTTCCTGTGGATCTTTCTCATATCTGCTCCAGAACTCATTCTGTACCTGTGCCGGACGCGGCATCAGACAGTTCATAAGTCTGGTATCAAAAAGGTCTCTGTACACAACACTGTCTTCTATGAGATTTCTCTTCACAGCCTCATCCAGAAGTGCATTTAATACCTCTTCAAGATCGATATCCCTGTACTCTTCCTCAGGTTCCACATATTCGTCTTCTTTAAAGACATCCAGAAGAAGATTTATTGTATAATTCTTCTCGCAGGCCGGTGTAAGTCCTGTTTCTACTCCGTACTGTACTAATTTTTTAATGTTCTCATATAACATCTGTACGTTCCTCCGTTTCGCTGTTACTGTTTCACTCTTACAGTAACGTGTTTAAACAATAAATTTCTCTGCCACTGTTTGTCCTTTTTAGAATACTCAAATATCAGCGAAATGTAAAGAAGCATTTTTACAATTTTTTGGATGAATAACCGGCAGGTTGCTGTCGCGTTACTGTTCGCTCCGTTCTCAGCTGCCTGCCGGTTATGTTTTTCATCAGTAATTTACTGTTTCTATATAGGTGATAAACACATTTCCGGCTTTCTGGAAAAGATCCGTACTGTCATTCATTCCATACGGATAGGTCTCTTTTTTAACCGGATCATACAGCCAAGTATTATATTCATCATATCCTACGATCACTACGCTTGTATCTGCTCCCGTTTTGGCAATTACCGGACGCTGTGCACTTATCTCGTACAGCACACTGTCCAGACTGCAGCCGGAAAGATCGATCACAGTTCCGGTCTTTTTGAGGCTCTTTTTCAGGGTTTTAATATCATAGGTTCCCTGAAGCACACTCTCCGGAATCCCTTCTGTATCTATCTGCATTTTTGTCTTTTTATTTCCACGTTCCCATACATACTGCTGTGTACGGTTCAGCACTACACCTCCCAGCGTATCTGCACGCAATACAGCCTTCGCCGGATCTGTATAGATACCGTCCAGTCCGCCCTGTCCGTAAACATAATATGCTGTTTCCTGAGGAATCTGAGTGTCCAGAACAATGTCTTTCCGATCGGAACTGCTTACCTTTGCATACATAGTCAGCGGAGAATCTGTCTGTTTGGTTGTGTTAAATACCAGTTTCACACGAACACCTGTCCTGGATGCAGAAATAAGTTCGATTTTTACTGTATTTGCCGCTGCCTTTTTATTATTCATGATCGTATCTTTCTTCTGGGCAACATAAGAGGTTTCTCCGGATTTTGCAGAAAGTTCAAACTCGATCAGAGTATTTCCTACTGAAATATCAGTGATATAAAGTCCGTCTTTCCGGTATTCTTTTTTTACATTTCCTTCAAAATCTTCAATGCGCAGAATGCGGATCCCAACAGATTTATGTCCCTCCTCATCTGTAAGAATATCTTCTTTATTCAGCATTCCATAAATCAGATCTTCATTCATAAATCCAACTGTACGAAGTCTCTGGCCTTTCTGCGGTGCGATCAGTCGGGTTTTACAGGTATCAAAATCAATTTCCTTGATATTTCCCTTTTCATCCCCCTCTGAAACCAGCCAGGCTGCATGGTCATTATTATCGGAAGATACAAAATTCGCATTTTTTATTCCTTTTTCAAGAATTTCACTGGAGTTCTCTTCGATATTGATCCTGTAAAGATTCTTCGCCAGAATCAGAAACAGCTCATTCTTTTCATTGACATAGGACAGTTTTTCAAGATCTTTTTTCAGAAATTCAAATGATTCCGAAACAGGGATAAAGGCTCTTTCTTCTGCCACGTTTTTATCACGATTGTAATGGTAAACTGCAATTCCTTCATATCCTTCATGGCTTCCTCTGTTCATATATCCATAAAGTACGAAATCAATATCTCCTTCATCAGTTACTCTGACAATCTTGATGTCATGCTGAGTTCTGGAATCACGGAAATCTCCGTCCTTCAATTTTCTGAAACTGAAAACCTGATTTACCTTTTCATTGCCCGGTGAATAGGACCACAGATCTCCCTCCTGCACAAAAGCTATCACAGTAGCAGCATCATTCATCATATATTCTACATTCTTATCGCGCACTCCAAGGATAATCCCATCATCCTCATAAACAGGCAGTGTACCATCAAAGACCTGATTTGCAGAACGCTGGAAATCCAGCAGATAAATCCTGGTATCCTGATATTTCATTCTGTAAAATTCTTTTACATCATATAATTCCGTTTCCTCATCCTCATTCTGCGAAGTCAGCTGATATTCCAGCACAACGCTGGCAGTTGTCTCATTGATCTCTTTGATCACAGGAATTCCCTCCTGACACAGCTGCGGAGCAAGATTCCCCCAACTGATCTCACTCAGGGAAGAATTAATATTAATTCCCGAGTAATTCGTTGCTGCTCCTGTTGTCTGTGGTTCCAGATAACTTCCCAGTGCATCTGCTGACTCTTTGTCAAGACACGCTTCATAAAAATATTTTACAAAAGCTGCATAATCTGATGCATGTACCTGTGACCTGGAAACAACTCTCGTATAATAATATGCTGTACCCTCATCCAGTTCCAGGGCGATCTGCATGGAATATTCCTGATTCATACGCAGATCACTGCCAATCTCCACGTCTACGGACAAATACTGATCTTCTTTTACAAGATTCTTAATCTTCTTATTTTCAAGGACTTTACTTCCATCAGATGTACGGATCTCATAAGAAAAACTCTTTACTTCCGAATCATAGGGATTCACTTTAAATGTCAGTTCTTTTGATGTATCCAGAGGAGTCACACTGTCTCTGGTAAAATCCGCCTGCATAGGCTGCGCATATCCATACATCCGGTTTATCAGCGTATCATTCATATCCACCATGACTTCCGGAAACACTGCGTCATTAAAATCAGAACGGTTATCTGTGGATTCACTGTTAAGAAGCAATGCAGTACCTGCTGTACCAAGCAGAAATACCAGAAGAAGAATACCTGCTTTTTTCAGTATCCTTTTCATCGCACACTCCCTTCCTGTTCTTTTTCATTCAGAAGCCTGTCCAGTGTAGGATGGATATTCAGGGCTGCAAGCATTTTCTCCACCTTACCCTGGTCTGATCTTTTCCCTGTTCTGACTGCTCTGATCAGGAGATTCTTAGGTGTATGTTCCATATCAATAAACTCCAGGATCTGGGTATCATAACCTTTGCTCTCCAGAAGATCTGCACGCACAGCATCTGTGATCAGCGCAGACATCCTTTCTTTCAGGATTCCATAGCGCAGAACCGGCTCCAGCATTTCATTTTTGATCTGTTTATTAACTTCATGCTGACAGCAGGGTACGGAAAGAATGACTTCAGCTCCCCATTCCACTGCCTTGGCAAGTGCATAATCGGTAGCTGTGTCACAGGCATGAAGCGTTACCACCATATCCACACAGGATACACCTTCATAATCTGCAATATCACCATGATAGAAATGCAGCTTCTCATATCCGTATCTGAGTGCCAGAGAATTACATTTCTCAATTACATCTGTTTTCAGGTCAAGACCTATGATATTTACATCATATCCTTTTAGTTCTCTTAAATAATAATACATGGCAAAGGTAAGATAACTCTTTCCACAGCCAAAATCCAGAATCGTTATTTCTCTGTCTCTGGAAAGTCTGGGAAGTATATCTTCAATAAATTCAAGGAAACGATTGATCTGTCTGAATTTGTCATATCTGGCATGGATAATCTTTCCCTGTTCATTCATAACTCCCAGATCGATCAAAAACGGAACCGGAACGCCTTCTTTAAGAATATATTGTTTCACCCGGTTATGTGCCTGGATCTGAACTTTTTCTTTCTGTTCATGGTGTTTCTGTTTAATAGTCATTTTCCCCTTTTTACTGACAAGAACAACCCCGTCTGTTACTGCACCCTGTGCCTGAAACTGTCTGAAATTCTCTGCAAGTTCTTTTTCCACATATTCAATCAGTTCCGTACGCCCGTAGTTTTTATGCAGAACTTTCTGTCCTTCTGTGGCAGATGCCTGATAACAGATCTGTCCTTTCAGCCGGATCGGACGAATCTTTATTTTTGATATGCCATCTTTATTTCTGCCGGCACTCAGAACAGCCTGTATCAGATTTTCATTTATCTGTTCTTCTAAATATTCTCTTAAATTTTTCATTGCTCTTTCTGTCTGTTAATGTTATATAATCTGTTGTAACTGTCCGGTGTACCAGCAAACCGATTTCCCGAACAATTACAATCTGTTTTAAAAGTATCTCCTGCAGCGATATCTGCGGCATCTTCTTCTGGATATTTCCTGACAAAGCATTACCTGTATCAGTTCATCCAGAAAATCCTCCCTGATAGCCTGAGTGCTTATTTCCGGTTCCATACTCTCCCTGATCTTGCAGCTTAAATGATAAATCATATATTTATCCGGATATTCATCATAAAGGCGGCTTCCCTCATAATCCATGAGATCACATTCCTCTTCTATTTTCTCCTGAATATGCTGTACAGTCCCCGGATAATAGGATTTCATCAGGTTAAATTCTTTATCCTGCATCCGTTCTCCTTCATACAGAAGAGGATTTGCATATGTGGTATAAAACGGAAAATATTCTTTCAGATACATCGTACGATCCTGCATTCTTTTCGATTGTCTATTTCAGTATATGCAAAGTTCTGCAGACTGTGCCGAAATACAGTTCACGTGCCGCTTTATTTCATCTGCTTCTTGCAGATTACAATTCCTGGATCATTCTTACAGTTAATTTGACACTGTGTTCAATTGCCGCCATCTCAAACTCAGCGTAATCCATGTGAGCACTTCCGTCTGCCTTATCAGAGATTGCTCTTACTACAAGGAATGGAATATGGTTCAGATAAGCAGCCTGACCGATAGCAGCACCTTCCATCTCTACTGCAAATCCGCCAAATTCTGAAATGATGGCATCTTTAACGCTCTTATCTGAGATAAACTGATCTCCGGAACAGATTCTTCCTTCAAATACACTGATCTCAGGATTTACTTCTTTACATACTTTTGCAGCCAGTTTACGAAGTTTTTCATCAGCAGGGAAGGAAAATTCATCCATCTGCGGAATCTGACCTTTCTTATATCCGAAGCCGATTGCATCCATATCATGATGCAAAACATCTGTGGAAAGAACAATATCCCCAATATTTACATCATTATTCAGACTTCCTGCAATTCCTGTATTGATCACCGCTTCCACACCAAATACATCTGCAAGGATCTGTGTGCACATACCTGCGTTTACTTTTCCGATTCCTGAGCGTACAACAACTACTTTCTTTCCTTCCAGAGTTCCCTCATAGAAATCCATACGGGCTCTGGATGTAATTGTGACATCCTGCATTTTTTCCTTGATTTTTGCAACTTCCTGTTCCATTGCTCCGATAATTCCGATACATTTCATTATTAAAACACCTCTTCTTTGTATATTGTAATTTTTCATTTTCATGGTATCAGGTTCAGATGTGTAAACAGTGACAAATGTTCCTGACATTTCTTTATTATAGCAAAACTTTATTTATATGGAAACTTTTTTTATCCTCTGTTATAATACAATTGCTATTTTATGTTACTGTTCACATATCACTATTCCGCGAGGTGTTTTGGCATGAATATGCCAAAATCCCGAGACATACAAGCCAAAATTCCATTGCCGCAGGCAATCTGGAATAAATTTTGGCTACGTTACTGAGAACGAAGTAAACAGTAACGTAGTGGTATATGAACAGCAGCATTTATAGTTACATTTTTTCACACAGGAGGAAACATATCATGACGTATAAAACAAAAGGTGTCTGCGCCAGCCATATTGAATTTGAAGTAGATGACAATAAGAAAGTCCACAATGTCCGTTTCATCGGCGGATGCAGCGGAAATACCCAGGGTGTAGCCAGTCTTGTAGAGGGAATGGATGCAGAGGAAGTGATCAGCAGATTAAAAGGAATCAAATGCGGATTTAAGAATACCTCATGTCCGGATCAGCTTTCCACTGCACTGGAGGAAGTTCTGAACAAATAAACAACTGTGGAAATACTGAACAGTTACGCAGGTGACCATATAAAATATCCCACGAAAACTATAGCAAGCCTCTTAAATAATGTAAATTGAATCAATATATTATTTACAAAGATTGCTATAGATAAAGTTTCGTGGGATATTTTTTTAATTTACATATCTGTCCTGTCCCATTTATCACACAGGGACTGAACATCTCTTGAAAATCTTTCCAGATCTTTATTCGGCGTTCCTTCATTTTTCCTGATAACCGTAATAAGCCTGTAACCAAGTGCCAGAAGTTTCTCGAAGGCTCTGGCTGCTCTTGTTGCCTTCGGTGATGCAGATGCTTTCTGGATTTTCACACCCTTTGCCTCATACAGACATACATCGTCTGCCAGATCATAAACCGTACCGCTGAACGGAGCCATTGTATCATACCCCAGTTCATCTGTCAGACGTTTTGCAAAAATCTCTGTAACTGTATCATCTCCATGAGTAACAAAGACTTTCTGCGGTTTCTCCTCAAATGCCTTCGCCCAGTCTAAAAGGCCATTCACATCCGCATGACCGCTGATTCCCGGCATCTGGCAGATATGCGCTGCCACATGAACAGGTTCACCAAACAGTTTCACATCTGCAGCCCCCTCGATCAGTGCTCTTCCAAGAGTACCGACCGCCTGATATCCTACAAAAAGAATCGTATTCTTCTCATTCCACAGATTATGTTTCAGATGGTGCTTGATACGGCCTGCATCACACATACCACTGGCTGAAATGATTACCTTGGGCTCCTCATCATAATTGATCGACTTCGAATCATCACTGGTGACGGAAACCTTCAATCCAGGGAAACTGATTGGATTAATTCCCTTTTGGATCAGTTCCATCGCTTCTTCATCAAAACAGTCATACTGATGCTCCGAGAAAATCGTGGTAGCTTCATTTGCAAGAGGACTGTCCACATATACTTTAAATCCGTCATGTCCATACACCAGTCCGTCTGCCTTGATCTGTCTGATAAAGTACAGCATTTCCTGCGTACGTCCCACTGCAAAAGAAGGAATCACAAGATTTCCTCCTCTGTCAAAGGTTTCCTGGATGATTTCTGACAACAGTTTCACATAATCAGGCTTTTCTCCATGACTGCGGTCACCGTAAGTGGATTCCATAACTATATAATCTGCATGGTGCAGATACTCAGGATCCTTGATCAAGGGCTGGCAGGTATTTCCAATATCTCCGGAGAATACAATCTTTTTCTCTGTATCCTCCTCCCTGATCGTCAGCTCAATACTTGCAGAGCCCAGCAAATGGCCTGCATCAATAAACCGGGCTGAGATTCCCTCTGCAGGAGTGATCATCTTATTGTACGGGCATCCCACAAAGTTTCTGATCACTCCCATGGCATCTTCCATTGTATAAGCCGGAACAAATTCCGGTTTGCCCTGTCGTCTGCCTTTACGGTTTCTCCATTCTGCTTCAAACATCTGAATGTGCGCACTGTCTCTGAGCATAATATCGCATAAATGGCTGGTGGCATCTGTGGCATATACCGGTCCCCTGAACCCCTTTGCATAAATAGCCGGAAGATTACCTGAGTGATCTATATGTGCATGTGTCAGAAGAACAAATTCTATCTCTCCCAAAGCCACTGGTATTTCTGCATTTTCATAATAATCCGGTCCCTGCTCCATTCCGCAGTCTACAAGAAACTTGTGACCTGCTGCCTCCAGATAATAACAGGATCCCGTAACCTCATGAGTTGCCCCGATAAATGTAATCTTCATATAAAAACCTCCCTTCAGATTTTGATGTACTCTCGGAATCTTTTTGTACTTGATTTTATGAGAAGATTTTTTGTCAGATGTGCCCGAATTTTTGAGGCGTACGCGGTGCGTACGTTGATAAAATTCGGGTGAATCTGGCGAAAAATCAGCCATAAAAGCAAGTGCAATAAAGACTCCGAGAGTACATTTTTGATATCCCCAATTGTTTTGCTGCATTTTGCCTGTTTAACCCGGCAGCTTTTTACTGCTTTTATGATCCTTCTATATTGTATTAATTATACACTACAATGAAACAAATTAACAATATCTTTTCTGAAAACAAAAAGCAGAAACAGTTTTTTTCGACTGTTCCTGCCTTTCTTTGCATCTGCCACGTAAGAATTTTAAAAATTTGCCGATATTTTAATGATTCTCTGTCGGTCAGTGCATAAATATATAACGTTTTGTTCCGAGCCTTTGATCCGCACACTTATCCGAAGAATAAAATGCCGGATTTCTGCTTCGCAAACTTTCATTACATATACTATGCGAATCAAATCGGCAAATATCACACAAAAAAATAAAATTTTTTTATTTTTTTTCAAAAACGGATGTCTTCTGATATGTCTGCGTATTTTTATCCGGATATCGATAGTCAGCTATAGCAGTCATTCCCACCAGCGCAGTCAACATAACTACTGCCACTGCGGCAGCTGCAGATTTCAGGATTCTGTGAGTCCTGTTCCCGTCATACTCAAGACTTTCAAGTTTTTCCTTTGCCGCCCCGGTGCTTCCTGTCTTTTCAGCCCTGGCTGCTTCATTGAAATCCCCTGTTTCTCTCAGTCGGGTGATCAGCCGATCATACCCCGCCCGGATCTTCTCCTCGGATTCTTCCGGAAATTCATCCCATGAGGTTTTGCCTGCTACGTTCAGCAATGCGGATTCAAGTATTTTGGTTTCCACATCATACTGCTCTTGAAGTATTTTGTCTATCTGCTGATTTTTTGTCTGTATATCTGTTTTGTTCTTCATAATATTTAACTTTCCTTGACAATTTCTCCCCCTGGGTTCATATTAAATAGTAACGTATAGCAATTCCATAAAATAATGAATCCGGACATTTTCGCAGGATTTCACATATTCCCTGCAGTCTTTTATAGAATTGTTGTAACTATTCAGAATAAAACAGGAGGAATCTCTATGAAACATATTGTGCTCACCGGCGGCGGCACAGCCGGACATGTGACTCCGAATATTGCTCTGATCCCACGCCTTAAGGAGCTTGGATACGAAATTTCCTATATCGGATCCTACGATGGAATCGAAAAAAAGCTTATTGAAGAAATGAATATTCCTTATTACGGAATCTCATCCGGAAAGCTGAGACGTTATTTTGATCTGAAAAACTTCACAGATCCATTTCGTGTACTGAAAGGATTCGGTGAGGCCAAAAAATTATTGAAACAATTAAAACCAGATGTGGTTTTCTCCAAGGGTGGCTTCGTGACTGTCCCGGTTGTAATCGCTGCCGGTCGACGTAAAATTCCTACCATCATTCATGAATCAGATATGACTCCCGGACTTGCAAATAAGATCTGCATTCCATCTGCCACAAAAGTATGCTGTAACTTCCCTGAGACTGTAAAAAGTCTTCCTGCTGACAAAGCAGTACTTACAGGTACTCCTATCCGTCAGGAATTATTAAACGGAAGTAAAGAGGCAGCCCGCGAATTCTGTGGTTTCACAGATGACAAACCGGTTCTTATGGTGATCGGCGGAAGTCTTGGTGCTGCATCTGTCAATGAAAATATCCGCAAAATCCTTCCGGAACTTTTAAAAGAGTTTCAGGTTATCCACCTGTGTGGTAAGGGAAAAATGGATGAAAGTCTCAAAGACACAAAAGGATATGTACAGTATGAATATATTAAACAGGAGCTTGCCGATCTGTTTGCTCTGTCTGATATCGTTATCTCCCGCGCAGGTGCCAATGCAATCTGTGAACTGAATGCTTTAAAAAAACCCAATCTTCTGATCCCGCTTTCTGCAAATGCCAGCCGCGGTGACCAGATTCTCAATGCACGTTCATTTGAACGTCAGGGATTCAGCATGGTACTTGAGGAAGAAGAGATTACAGAAAGCACACTTTTAAACGCAATCCGAGAACTGTACCAGAACAGAGAGTCCTATGTTCATGCCATGTCAGAAAGCAGTCATATGAATTCTATTGAAAAAATCACCGGGCTGATCGAAGACTGCGTAAATAAACAGTAATCACCGGGTTATTTTCTTATATTCCCTGGCAAGCCAGCGTCTCGTCCTCATGACTCTGTTATTCACATTATTTTCTGTGATATGATAATGTCTGGCAACGAGACGCGTTGGTATGTCATATAACGTTACACTGACATAGATTTCATAATTTGTCCTGTTCTTTTCTCTCAGTTTTTCAAATATCGACTGCAGGTATCCTGCTGCCTCCAGATTCAGAACAATCTCATCTACACGATTACCTTTTCTTACCCGCATATCTGTCATTTCCAGAATCGCATCTGAGTTCGCATATTCATATTTCCTGAAGGCCTTTTTGCGATGATCGGATGCCTTATGGTAGCTGATTCTGACAATCAGATTCTCCAGTTTCTTTTCATCTGAAAAATCCACACTCCGGCCCATATGAAACAAAGTCTCAAATACATCCTGACAGACATCTTCTGCTTCGTCTTCATCGCCAAGGATAAATTTTCCAATATTGAACGCCCGAGAGCGGTATTTCCTGTAGATACTTACAAAATCTATATTCTCCATCTTTTGCAATGTGCTGTATCAGAATATCAGGACAGCTGCTCCTTTACTTTTAACAGGATTTCTTCTTTATCTGCATCACTGAGTTCACCCGGGTGCCATGTGATTCCCACCTGATCTCCTTTATATCTCGGAATCAGATGCATATGAAAATGAAATACTGTCTGCCCTGCACACTCGCCATTATTCTGTACAATATTAAATCCGTCACATTTCAGTGCTGCTGTCATTGCTGTCGCCATTTTCTTTGCAAGAATCATTGCCTTTGCAGCCATTTCATCCGATAATTCATAAATATTGGCAGCATGCGATTTCGGAAGGATCAGCGCATGTCCCTTACTCGCCGGGCCCAGGTCAAGAATTACCCTGAAATTCTCATCCTCATAAAGTGTTGCAGCAGGAATCTCTCCATTAGCGATTTTACAAAAAATACAATTTTCCATCTTTAAATCCTTCTTTCTTAAAATTCAAGATTTTGATTTGCAATAATCAGTAATACTTGTCGTTTTATTGCGAATTTTTCAGGACGAAATCAGTTGCGGCTGAAAGTTCACAATGATACACTTTTCCTGAGGTGATAATATGCAGATTGAAATAACAAAACAATCAGAAAAAGATTTTCGTTTTCTTTTATCCAGACTTTCACATGAAATCCGTAATCCGGTCACGCTGATCAACAGTGAACTTCAGTTGATGGCTTCCTCTCACCCGGAACTGTGCAGTTACAGACAATGGGACAGTCTTATGGATAACCTTGAATATGTAAAAGAACTGCTGAAAGAACTCTCTGACTTCAGCCATGCGCAGACAGTTACTCTTGTTCCCGTAAATCCCGCGGAATTTCTGACCACTGTTTTATCCTGTCAGAAAAACACTCTGGACTATCTGGGAATCCGGCTGGAAATACATGTGGAACATACTTCTTCACCTGTTTTTCTTGACCGGATAAAAATGCGTCAGGTCATATTTAACCTGATCAAAAATTCCTGTGAAGCCATCGATCAGCCAGGCGGAAAGATTATTGTAAATCTCACCCCTGCAGATTCCGGCATCTGCATCTGTATTAAAGATAACGGATGTGGTATGACGCATAAGCAGACTGAGAATATCTTTCATCCCTTCATTACATATAAACCGGAAGGAACCGGTCTCGGGCTTGCAGTAACAGCAGAAATCATCTCTGCACACCATGGTCAGATCAGGGTTTCCAGCACTCCCGGTCAGGGTTCTGCCTTTTATATTTATCTGCCGGCATCCCCTGAATAAAGGTCGGTTATCCTGCACGCTGCGAAGGATGATAAAGCAGAACTGCAAGCAGGAATCCACAGATAAGACCGCCTACATGTGCCGCATTGTCCACCCCTTCGCTTGTAAAACCAAAATAAAGCGAAAAAGCAGCCATGATCACTACCTGTCTGGCAGAAAGATCTTCAATATGACCTCTGCCCCTGATCACAGCATAGATCATTGCACCCATCACAGCAAACACTGCACCGGATGCACCTGCTGAAACTGCAAAATCCGCACTGTCCAGTTCCAGGAACAGACACAGCAGATTTCCACCCATTCCTCCCAGAAGATAGATCAGCAGATATTTCAGTTTTCCAACTGTACGCTCCAGTCTGCCTCCAAGCACAAACAGTACCAGCATGTTATTTCCAAGATGCTGCGGTCCAAAATGAAGGAACATACTTGTAAAGATCCTATAGTATTCTCCCTGCATAATGGCGGGAGTATATGCCGCTCCGCACTGAAGCATATGCATGGTATCCTCTGATCCTCCGGTAAATTCCACTGCAGTAAAAACAAGAATATTCGCCAGAATGAGAAGCACTGTAACCGGTGCCTTTTTCAGTTCTTCCAAGTTTTACCTCTTTTCTGTTTCTTTATCTCAAAAACAATGTACCATTACTAATTGTAGCAGACCTCCTGTATTTTGTAAAAACATTTATTCCAGAAATATATATCTTGCCTGTGCAAAATCCACTTCATCTTCCGGTTCAAGCTGATATTCCTCATCCGGACGAAGTAATCTTCCATTTACAGACGTTCCGTTTCTGGAATTCATATCACTAAGGAAATAGTTTTCTTCTTTTTTTCGTATTTTTGCATGGATACGGCTTACGGTAGGCAGGCTGACCACCGCATCACAGGCAGTTTCCAGCTTTCCGATCACAGTCAGATCTTCATTGAGATAAATGGTCGCCAGTTCTCCCGGTTCTTTGCTCACCAGACTTGCAGGTCCGCTTACTGTTCCGGCAGATAGTACTACTGTTTCACCATAGTCCATATGTATCCGGGATGATTTGGAAGTTTTTTGTCCACAGTCTGACATTTTCTGCCCATTCACCGGCTGACTCTGATTTGTTTGCTGATTTCTCTCCACTGTCTGGGACAGGTTTTCATATAATCTGTCCTCCCATTTCTGCCCTGACACTTTTCCTTCTGCTTCTTTCCATCCTGATCTTTTCCCTGATGTTTTCTTTTCTGTTTTATTCCATGATGGCATATTTCTTATTTTTTCTATGTGTCTCACTGTTTCTCCTGATGCATACGCCTGTTCCGGGAGATGCAAAACTTTTTTTGTCTTTATAATACGCAGGCCCAGCATGATACCCGCTATAGCTATAACAATTACACCAAGTATGGTTTCCATTTCCACATGTGGCAGATATCCCTTCAGGATAGCAGCTGCCAGTCCACAGATCAGAACAGCAGCCGGCACAATAACACCGACCGGGTTCAGTCGGCCGGGTTCTTTTGAATCTTCTCCTTCTCTTACAAATTCATTCCGGTTTTCATTATCTTCCGGGAAAGTCTCTTCTTCTGCAAACTCCATCTCCTGCTCTGTCTTTTTTGCATTTATTTTTTCTTTCTTCTCCCCATTTACATCTGAACTCTGAGTTTTATATAATTCTTCTTTAATATGCTCCAGATGAAAACTGTCTTCCATTGCTCTTTTATATACTCCATATCCAAGGATTACCGCATCCTGATCCTGATGGTCTATTTTCGGCAGAATATATTCTGTCAGAAGCTGAAACTGTTCTTTAATATCCTTCTCATATCCGGGCATCATGCAGAAATAAATCTGTCTTTTTTCAATATCTGTATAAATATATTCCGGCAACATTATAAACTGTCCGGGATTGATCAGATATTCCGCCGCATCTTCCATAGCCTTTACAAAACCACCGAAAATAAGCCTGAGATCTTCAACTCCCATCTTCTTTTCTTCATACAGCACATTCACCGCCTGTTTTGAAGTAATATCAAAATAGATAAAAAATCTGCCATCCATCCCCTGTATCCTGCACTTTAGAAGAGAGGGAATCACATTTCCCGCAAGCATCCTTACCTGATAGGAATCTGTATTGATCTCATTCTCACCATAGACAATGAGATAATTATGATTCATATCCCTCTTATATTCTGTCCGCATACTATTCTATTCCCCCATTTCTCTCAGTACCGCCTGCGCCGCCCGCAGTCTGCGAATATGTTTCACCGGATTTATCACTGCGGATTTCCCTTCTGTCCTCAAATGCCAGCTCAGATTGCCATACGACGAGATCGTGTCCAGGTCATAGGTTACCTGCACTTCTTTTCCCACATTTGTCTGAGTGCCTAAATTCTCCGCCCCGAAAAAGCCAATACTCCCCAGCTCCTCACTGCGCATCCTTGCAGTATCATATATTTCTCCGTTTTTCTTAATCCCTTCCATGCTCCCGCTTACTGCCGATTCATAAGCTGCCGCTGTCAGCCATGCCCTGTTATGTACAAAAAAGCTCAGATAGATAAGTCCCATCAACACCAGCAGGATCAACGGCATGACACAGGCAGTCTCGATTGTAAAACTTCCCTTACGAATTATACTGTATTCATTTGTTATACGAAAATTATCTTTCATATCAAAAATCCTCCCAGATATCCTGCCAGCAGAAATGGCACAAACGGTATCTCCGTACTTCCCTTTCTGCAAAATCCCATCATCATGATGCCTGACCATACTGCACTGCAGATCATTCCCATAAAAAGTGTTGAAAAAAATTCTTCCGGGTACAGCACTGTCCCCAGTGCCATAAGCAGCCAGCCATCGCCCATTCCCACAGCACCTTCTGTAAGTATGCTGATCAGCACAAAGAGAAAACCTGTCCCCACGCACATAAGAACCTCCGGAACATTTCTTCTGCTATATATTGTCCACACAGTTCCGCAGACTGCAAATATTATGATCAGTAGAAGAGAAACCTGCTTTTTTCTGATATCTATCCATGAATTTATTCCCAGAAATCCAAGTACACATATTTCTTTTACACCATTCATCTCCATATACATCTCTCCGGCAAAATTCAGCCACACCTGCTACATGCTCCCATTTCCGAAACAGAGGAAGCTTTTACCAGTCTTACCGAACGTTTCAGCCCACTGCAGGACTCCAGATTATGGTATCTGTTTCCCTGTTCCGTAACATATACCACTCCTGCCGGATTCTGATTCCTGCTGCAGATTTCACAGGCTGAATAATGCTCCCCGTACTTATTGGATGCAGATTTTGCGGAACTTCCGGGAATTTGTTTTAATGAAACATTCAGATAGCTGCAGCCCGGATTTTTATGGTACACACTGCCCGAGGCAGTTACATAAACCATCGGTTCTGTTTCTCCCTGCTCTCCTCCATTGTCAGGAAATTCGGTTCCTGTCCATGCATGGACTTTCACATGGTTATAAACTCCAACATCCGGAAGAGGTATCAGTCCACCAAAGGGTTTATACGTGTAGATATCCGGCAGCGTAATATCATCAACACTGTCCCCACCCGGAAGATACGCATACATTCCCGCCTGTTTTGCCTTCGTACACAATGCAGTCAGATGTTCCGTCTGCAGTTTATATATATCCATAAACGAAATCAGCGTAACCATTCCCAGGAAGAACAGCGGCAGTACAAGTGCTGTTTCTACTGCCAGACTTCCCTTCTTAATCTTTCCCCGAAAAGAGGTGCAGAAAGATACTTTTACAGAAGAAACTTCTCCAATATGTTCTTTTGCATTTGTCCGAAAATATTTCCGACTCTTTTGGGGGAATAAAAGATCGTAAATATTGCTTAGAGAGACTTTTCTCCTTTCATAAATTTTTTTATCTTTTTTTCCGATTTCTTCAATGCTTTGTTTTTCTTTCTGTAAAAGCATCTTTTCACACCTCTTTTCAGCAATTCATTCATAACAATACTGACGTATCACCTGAAATTCCTTTTTCCTGTTTGCTTTTACCTCCGCAAATGCCTCCAGAGCTACAACACAGGAATCCATATAAAAATTTGCCCTGCCTTTCTTTCTTATCGCATCTTCGATCATATCCATAGCTCTCATCACTTTCTTTTCCTTTGAAACAGGCAATATCAGAACCTGAAGGTAATCCTCATAGGACAATCCATGTTCATTGTTTTTCCGCATGGAATCCAGTCCTTCCATCAGACTTGAAAGATTAGACAGCGAAATCTGCCAGTCTGCGGAAGTTTTTACAAGGGGAATCTTCCCTCCTGCAAAAAGTTCTCTCACATCCAGTACGCTCTCCGCAAATGCCCAGCATAAAAGCAATGCAGACTCTATCACTACCGCTGCCGGAGGAACCAGAAATCCCGACGCAATGGCTGCAGCGAGTGCCTGTGCCTCTGTTCTTTTTACATTATCTGCCATCAAACATGCAAAGTTTACGCCTTCTCTGATGAACAAGAGCTTTGATGCCACAGATTTAAGGTTATCTATATCATTGTCTCTTCCTCCAAAAACATATTCCATCTGATATGCAAGACTTTCTTTTGACGGATCTGTGTAATTTCCCAGATGATTCATCAGATACTGCTGAAACAAAACCCCGGAAGTATAACTGCTATCTGCTGTCACTCCGTCCGGCATCTCCATTCCCTGTTGCAGCTGTCTTCCCGAAACCATTGTGTCTTTGCTGACTGTCCGGGTGGAAATTTCCCGTCCGGGTGGCAAAACCAGCTCCAGTATTCCCATTTTCATAATTCTTTTTATAATACTGATGGGATTGTCAGCCTGTGGCTGCGTCGGTGCTGGCTGGGTTGATATTTGTCCTTCCTGTTGCTGCCTGTTTTCAGCTTCCTGTGCTGCCTGCCGGCTTTTCTGAGAAGCCTGATTCATTTCTGAATCATATCTGTCGATGGAGCCTCCTGTCTCCGCCTGTTTCGCTTTCAGATCCGCCTCTTCTGTTTTTCTCTCTCGATCAGACATTTTGTTGAGAAGGAGCTGTACCCCCTGACTTCCAAGAGTTTCCTGCATATACTGCACAATCTGCTGATAAAAAACCTCTCCGCACTCATCTGTCAGAAGCCGGTAACCGGTAAGTCCGCTCTGATGCAGTTCAAGTTTCTGACTGTTCTGCTTTAACACCGGTTTCATATAGGATTCCAGATTATCGCAGATCTTTGCGAGATTAAGCTGCCCGCCTCCCATGGAACCATCCAGCGCAAACAGATCATATTCCTCAAGAAGTTTCCTGTCATACTGTCCAAATACAGAATAAAGTCCGATATCCATACTGTTGAGTATTTGGGTTCTGGCCGATGCCATACATACAGATTCTATACTTGTACATACAAGAGACAAAAGCAGACTGAGTATTAATGCAAGAAATAATGTAATGCTTCCTCTTTCCTTTCCGCAATATTTCATACAGGAAGTACACCTCCTTCTCTTTTCATCTTAAATAGAATTACTCTGTTTGGCGATCTTTGAAAGAATGCTCTGCACCAGTTCGGTCAGCTGCTCTTTGAAAATAATGACAAGCCCGATCAGGACTACAAGAATCAGAATGATCTCCACAACACCTACAGCGTCTTCTTCCTCTGCGAATCTTCGTATCAGTCCGTTTTTCTTTTTTATCTGTCTTATCAATTGTCCCATTTTTTCCCTCCATATCCAAAAGCACCCTTTACGCTGCACAGAATTTACTGCAGCACCTTATCATGTTTCTCCGTAGAAAGACATAAAAGCAGGAATCATGACAATTGCCATAACGACAATAAGCATCATGATCATCGGCACCAAAAGTTTTGTGGCTGCAGCCTCTCCAAGAACACGTGCTTTTCTCTTTCGTTCTTCCCATGCTTCGGTTGATTCTCTTTCAAGCATATCAGCCATCTGTCTGCTGCCCTTCTGGAGATTCTGGATAAGAAGCGTGGCAAATGTTTTATACTTTGCCTGACCACATCTTTCTCCAAATCTTCTGTATGCTTCACTTTCAGAAACTCCGCTTTCCATCTCATAGCAGACAATCCGTATCTCTTCATACGCAGGTCTTGGATTCCGCTTTCTCTTTCTTCCATAATCCAGAGAAATTTTCTGGAATGCCTTTCTTACAGTCATCCCGGCCTGAACCAGAAGTGTAAATTTCATGATCAGTCCCGGATAATCCATAAGAAGTTCTTCATACCGTTTCTGAAGCTGAACCTGTTCTTCTCTCCCTTTCATCACAAGAATTGCCATTGCCGCAATAAGAAACAGTCCTGTCAGAAGCATTCCGGAAGTGTCTGCCGGACTTTCCCATTTTACCTTTTTTCCATTCAGCTTATCCGGAAGATAATAATAATCCGGATCACTGCGCTGCTCGTTATACCGGGATACTGCCTCTGCAATACTTTTTTGTGCCTGTTCTTTTCTGGTCAGCTTCTTATTCTGTTTCGGTTCTTCCTCCTGCTCTTCCAGTTCCTTCTCCGGTACCTGAATGTACATGGAGACCGGTTCTTCTCCGTCAACGGATACCATAAATTCCTTCTCATATGATCCTGTATCCTCCTTTTCCAGACGGTATCCCTGAGGATACACCTGTCCACCGTTTTGCAAAGTAAGGATCATGCCCAGCAGATTTCCGGCTATCGCTACTACCGCAAAAAGTCTGATACCATCCTTCCCTCCGATTCCGGAAGATGGAATCCATCCTTTTTTCCAGCCGGTCAGTGCACACAGGATCATAACAAAAATGACAACATGTACCCACATTTGTACTGTCACACCTCAATATCTACAATCCTTCTGCCAAGCCAGTATGCCGCAGCATAAATGACAAGACAGATACTCATTGCTGCAATTCCAAAGGGATTTCCATAAAGAACACTTAAGAAGCCCGGTGAAGTCATCTGCAAGTACAGGATAATTCCCACAGGCATAAGACTCATGATCATCTGTTCTGACTTCTTTGCTGCCAGTGTAGCCTCTATCTCTTTTTTAACGTCAATCTTATCTCCAAGCATACGAGACACCTTCTGAATTACCCGGTTCATATCACCACCTGTACGCTTGGCTGTATAAAATACAGAGGCAAAATTTTCGATATCTTCTATCTGACTTCTTTCTCCAAGATCCAGAAACAGCTCTTCCAGCGGAACACTGATATGCTGCTGGCTTTCAATATAGCGAAATTCCTCCACAATATCCGTTCCCTTTCCGTAGAGTCTCTCCAAATCTCTGACACAGGTTTTTACCGCGCTTTCCACCGAATATCCGGCCTGAACCGCAACACTCAGCGAAGTAAGTGCATCCTTAAACTGATAATTCAGATTCTTCCGTCTTTCCCTGATCATACGATTTTTCTGCCATTTCAGATAAAACACAGGAACAGGAAGCATAAGAAGCAACACCCATTTACTTTTGTAAAAAAGATAATCTGCCATTATGCACAACGCCAGTGCCTGTCCCATATATTTCAGAAGTTCTTTCATAGAAAAACGATAATGATCATAATTACGTTTCTGATAAAGCTGTTCTTTTTCTTTCCCTTTCATAGTTCAATCCCCGCTCTTTCCAGTTTTTCCACATGAAGGAGGGATGCTGTCTTTACAAGACCTTTCCCTTCCTGCCATTGATACAGCGGCCGGATACGGATTTCTCCATTTTCAAAGCCGCACACCTCAGTTACTTCCAGCAATTTCCTTGATTTATCCCTCATTCTTCCCAGATGTACCAGAATATCCACTCCGGAAGCAATCTGTCTTCTGATTGCTTCCAATGGAAGATCAACGCCCATCAGAACCATTGTTTCCAGTCTGGATAACATATCCCTGGCAGAATTGGCATGGGCAGTAGACAGCGACCCTTCATGCCCTGTATTCAATGCCTGAAGCATATCCATTGCCTCTCCGCCGCGGACTTCTCCCACTATGATTCTGTCCGGACGCATTCGTAATGCAGATTTGATCAGATCTCTGATCGTAACGGAAACTGCTCCTTCCATGTTTGCCATCTTTGCTTCCAGCCGGACCAGATTGTCAATTCCCCTGATGCGAAGTTCTGCATTATCTTCTATTGTGATCAGTCTTTCGTCCCTGGGGATATATTCCGACATTGCTGCAAGAAATGTAGTCTTTCCGCTTCCGGTTCCGCCTCCTATGACCATGGAATATCTGGCCTTCACAAGCTTCTCCAGAAATTCTGCACATTCCTGTGTGATACTTCCCAGTGCGATCAGCTTTTCCATTGTAATGGGGTGTTCAGGAAAACGCCTTATAGTGAGAATCGGACCATTTAATGCAACCGGATAAATTACAGCATTTACCCTGGAACCATTTTCCAGTCTTGCATCCACGATCGGCATGGATTCATTGATCACACGATTACATTTTCCAACAATCTGCTGGATCACATCCTCCAGTTTCTCAGCAGAAGTAAAACTTTTATGCCATTTCATAAGCTTGCCAGCCCGTTCTACAAAAATGGTATCCGGCCCGTTTACCATGATCTCAGTCACTGTCTCATCATCCACCAGTTCCTGAAGCACATCCAGTTTGCGGACAGAATAAAACAGTTCCTGACGAAGCTGTACCTTTTCTTTCAGCGCAAGACGGACATCTTTTATCTGGTTCAGAATCAGCTCATCAATTACATCAAGGATTTCTTTATCCGATAATTCTCTGGACAGATCCAGTTCTTCCATCAGCATCTGCCGCAGCTTTCTAAATACATCTTTGTTCATCCTTTTTCCCTTTACAGCATCTTTCCGGAACTTTTTTAATTTTCTTTTTTCTGGCTTTCTTTCCTCAGAAGGTTCCGCACATAATCTCCCAGTTCACTCCACATCAGCTGTTCAACATACGCAGGTGATAGACAGGTTGCCATATGAAACGGTGGATTTATCTTTTCCGTCTTTTCCAGAATCTGAGGATAATCCCAGATTCGGACCAGATTCTCAAACTGCGCAATCTTACACTGTGAAACAGCATCAGACAATACAGGCATATAAATCTTCTTACACATATCCAGCAGCTGGAAATTTTCATCAATCCCACATCCAATATCCAGCACAATCACTTCATAAGAACTGTCAAGTATAAGCATCTGAAAAAGCCGTTCCCAGTCCTGCCAGGCTGTTGTACGGATATCTGCCGGCATCTGCACAGGTGGAACATAATCCAGATTATTGATCGTCTGTATCATACTGTTCATCTTATAGAGAAGATTCTGGTTATCCTGTCTCACATAATAAAGAAGATCACTCAGATTGTGGGCAAAACCTTTTCCCATCAATTCTTCAAATCCGGAATATTCTTCCATATTCAGATAAAGAACGGCTCGTTCTTTGGCAAGTATCTGTCCAAGTGTCAATGCAAAAGAGGTTTTCAGACAACGTCCCAGAGGTGAAAATATTCCAATAATTTCTGTTGTCTTTTTTAATACAGCAATCTGATCTGCCACTGTCTTTTTTTCGGCGCCATAACATGCCATCACTTCCCGGAGAACATCAGAAGAAGACTGATATTTATACACACTTGGATACTGGTCAAGTTCCGGAGGGTGTACCCCTTCCGACAAAATGATGATCTTCCCGATATCCAGATCCCGGACTTCCCGGCACATAGCCCGCCCGGAGATCAACAGCAACTCTATATGTGTTTGTTTCCCATAGGCGATCAGGTTCTCTACAGATGTAAATGCCTGTATCTCAAAGGGAATATTCTTCTTCCGATTCATATAGTCCATAAAGTTCAACGCATAATCCACTTCCAGATCGCATACTGCAAAAATATTTCTTTTCAATAGATACCTCCTGCATATAACAACACACTTATAAAAACAGGAATCGTAAAATGGAAATTTTCAGGAGCAGCAATATTTTTTCTCCGATAGGAACTAATCTTTCCCGTACCGACTGTACATTTCACATATTCAATAAAATAAAGGATACGTTCACAGAAATTGTGGTTAAAGATCAGAAGTGCGGCAGAAATACCTGCACCTGTCAGAAAAGAAATAAAGATGCATTTTATGATAGATTCACAGCCCATTATCCCTCCCAGTGCGCAGAATAATTTAATATCTCCGGCACCTATCATCCCAAAAGCAAAGAGGATCATAAGAAATAACGGCATTACGCTTCCCATTATAAAAAATCCAATTCCCGTAATATTCTTTTGCCATATACAGACAAACAGTCCCACAGACATGGAAAAAATAATCCATCCGTTATCAACTTTTGCTGTACGGATATCCATGATCATGGCAGTTCCGGCAACCGTTACAGGAAAAAGGTGAAAAAATGCATATTGCATCACCTCCAGTCTTATATTTTTCGCAACTGTTTCGATACTGTTCATACAATAGGAAACAGTCTGTCTCTTCTTTGGTATTTTAAAAAAATAAAAGTGGAATTAACCGCCGAACTGACGGGATTGAATCACCAGAAGAACTCTGGTGAGTATTATTATAGGACCGGACAATCCATTTGTCCAGTCCTATTTTTTGTCGAATTTCTAAAATATTTATAAACTTGTTACCTGTCCACACGCTGCTATCCCGAAATATACTATGCGAAGTGTATTACTGAGAACAAATTGAACAGTAACATAAACCCGGCTATAATGCACTTCACAGAAAGAATATCATGCACCTGTCAATTAGAGTTCGATTTCCTGTCTGCATCCTTCCGGTACAATGATAATACCATTTTCTGTATCTTTCACTATGCTTCCACCAGTAACATCGGCTATTTCATGAATATTTCTCAGCAGATAGGTCATACCTCCATTTTCTGCTGAAGCTTCCAGAGTGAGTTTATTTCCCTCTCTTACAGCTTTTACTGTAAAAGCTGTCTCTCCTTTACGCGTCACTACCTCACAGGATGCAGTTTCATTTACTTCATAAACCTGAATCTGTACATCTTTCTCCAGTTCATAATCAACGGTAGTATCTACAGCACCAATCGGAAGCAGAGTATTCTCTCTTACAAATACAGGCAGTGAAAAAAAATCATAATCTTCTTCATACCATCTTCCGCCTTCTTTGACTTCTCCGCTTAAAAGATGAGTCCATTTTCCTGCCGGCAGATAATATTCTGCATGACCTTCTTTGTTGAAGATTGGTGCAACCAGAATACTGTCACCTAACATATACTGCATATCCAGATATTTGGTTGCAGGATCATCGTTAAATTCCATGATCATTGCACGCATGGACGGAATACCTGTCTTGTGTGATTTTACGGCCATAGAATACAGATATGGGAGTAATCTTAATTTCAGCTTTGTAAACTTACGGCATACATCTACAGCTTCTTCATCAAACAGCCACGGTACACGATAACTCTTGGAACCATGGAGACGGCTGTGTGTGGAAAGAAGACCAAACTGCAGCCAGCGTTTGTATACATCCGGTGCTGCTGTCATTTCAAATCCGCCCATATCATGACTCCAGAAGGAAAATCCTGATAAAGTAAAGGACAGACCACCTCTTAAGCTCTCAGCCATGGAGGCATAGGTTGCAGAACAGTCACCGCCCCAGTGAACCGGGAACTGCTGTCCGCCTGCTGTCGCACTTCTTGCAAAAAGGATTGCTTCACCTTCACCTTTTACTTCCTTCAGCAGATCAAATACTGCCTTGTTGTAAAGGTACGTATAATAATTATGCATAGAAACCGGATCTGAACCGTCATAATATTTCACATCGACCGGAATTCTCTCGCCAAAGTCTGTCTTGAAACAGTCAACACCCATATCAAGCAAAGTTTTCAGCTTATTCTGATACCACTTCACTGCATCCGGATTTGTAAAGTCAACCAGGCCCATGCCAGGCTGCCAGTTGTCGATTTGCTTGATTCCTCTTCCGTCTGCACGCTGTACCAGGTATCCGTTCTTCAGACCCTCTTTAAAGAAGTTAGTTCCCTGTGCAATATATGGATTAATCCATACACAGATCTTAAGTCCTTTATCCTTATAACGTTTCAGCATTCCCGGTACATCCGGGAAGATTCTGGAATCCCATTCAAAATCACACCAGTGGAACTCTTTCATCCAGAAGCAGTCAAAATGGAATACACTCAATGGAATATCTCTGTCTGCCATTCCCTGGATAAAGGAATTGGTCGTCTCTTCATCATAGTTTGTTGTAAAGGATGTGGAAAGCCATAATCCAAAGGACCATGCAGGCGGCAATGCCGGTTTTCCTGTAAGATCTGTGTAGTTCTCAATTACACCCTTAATGTCATCTCCGTAAATAATATGATATCTGATCTCTTCACCTTTCACAGAGAATCCCACATTCTCAACCTTTTCACTTGCAACTTCGAAGGAAACATGATCACTGTGGTCTACGAATACGCCATAATGTTTGCTTGTTACATAGAATGGAATATTTTTATAAGAAATCTGAGAAGCTGTACCGCCATCTTCATTCCAGATATCAACAACCTGACCGTTCTTTACAAACGCTGTAAATCTCTCACCCAGACCATATACACATTCTCCAGGTGCAAGAGAAAGCTCTGTCACCATATATGGCTGATACTGTGCTGCCATATAGTTCGGTTCCGGGAATTTTGTCAGCGTAGCTCTGTCATATTGCATATAGCCAAGATTGCGGAATCCGATGTTTGTGAGAACTTTTCCGTCTGCTTCATATGTAATCTTAAAGTCTTTCAAGTCCACTCTTACTGTCATTCTTCCGGCTTTCATCACAGCTTCATCTTCTGTAATCTCAACCTCTGTTTCCTGTGGATCCTCATTCAGCTCATACCTTGGCTCACCTTTTACATAACCTTCATAATGATAACTTCTTACACTTATGATATCTTTACGTACAGAAATAAATTCTGTAGTGATAGTTCCAACATCCAGAGCACCGCCTCTGTCTGTGATCTGGCGGAATGGAGAAACAATTCTCATTCCTCCCGGAATTGCTTCCGCAGTAAAAGCCTGCATCGCATAGGATGCGTTTGCGCGTTCATTTTTCTCCCAGTAACCTTCTGTGAACTTCATTCCTGATCCTCCTTGCTTTTAATCTTATGATTTGCTTATTTTCCGAAATTGAAACTCTTTCAGTACCTTGCGGGATAACGGACTGCTGAATAGTTATCTGATACCAGTATACATCATGATTTTTTTTCTTACCAGCAATATAACCCAAATTTTATCTGTGCAAAAAACAAAATCTGTATATTGCATAAAAACAAAAGATTGTGGTAATATTCTTCAAAATATACACGTTCTACAAGTATATCTATTTTGGCACCAGGAGGTAAGAAAATATGTGCACAGCAGCAACTTATAAAACAAAAGATTTCTATTTCGGCAGAACCCTTGATTATGAATTTTCCTACGGTGATGAAATCACCATCACACCACGAAACTACCCATTCCATTTCCGTCATTCTGATAAAGCCCCTGACTCTCACTATGCCATCATCGGAATGGCTCATGTGGCCGGAGACTATCCACTCTACTATGATGCCATTAATGAAAAAGGTCTCGGCATGGCAGGTCTGAATTTCGTAGGAAATGCAGTCTATGCAGAACCAGTATCGGACAAAGAAAACGTAGCCCAGTTCGAATTCATCCCATGGATTCTCAGCCAGTGTGCCACCTTAAAAGAAGCCCGCCAGAGACTCTCAACTATGAATCTCACCAACACACAGTTCAGTGAGAACTTCCCATGTGCTCAGCTCCACTGGATCCTCGCAGATGCTTCCGGCTGCCTCGTTATCGAATCCATGCAGGACGGCCTCCATATCTACGAAAATCCTGTAGGGGTACTAACCAATAACCCACCCTTCCCACAGCAGATGTTCCAGCTTAACAACTACCAGTCTCTCTCCCCTCGCCAACCAGAAAACACCTTCGCTCCAGGATTAGAACTCCAATCCTACAGCCGCGGTATGGGCGCCCTCGGCCTCCCGGGAGACCTTTCCTCCGCCTCCCGCTTTGCCAAAGTTGCCTTCACAAAAATGAACTCCAGATCCGGCGACTCCGAACTCGAAAGCGTCAGCCAGTTCTTCCACATCCTCGGCTCCGTAGATCAACAGCGTGGCTGCTGCGAAGTAGCAAAAGGCAAATATGAGATCACTCTCTACACTTCCTGCTGCAACACAACAAAGGGAATTTATTATTATACCACCTATGAAAATCATCAGATCAATGCTGTCGATATGCATCGTGAAAATCTGGATACAACAGTCCTAATCCGATATCCTGTACTCGCAAAACAGAATATCTGTTTCCAGAATTAATGTGAAGCACTCTATACCTGTGGCAATTTCGACAAATATTCTTTAATTATAGCCATTGCCATTTTTCAGTTCTGTACGGTATAATAAAGACAAATTATTGGTTTCAAAAAGAGGTAATAACAATGGTACATTTTTTTGATATTACAAAGTTCAACTTATATAAAGAAGATAACCGGCGCGAAGTAAAAAAAGCAAATGGCGGCCTTCCTTCTTCTTTATGGGAGACTTACTCTGCTTTTGCAAATTGTTATGGCGGCGTAATTATTCTGGGAGTTGCCGAAAACAAAGATGGAACCTGGAGAACTACAGGTTTAAAAAGTACAGACAGGGACAAGCTGTTAAAACATTTCTGGGATACAATCAATAATCGAAAAAAGGTCAACGTAAATCTTCTATCTGATCAGGATGTAGAGATATATGAGAAGGATGAAGATACTATCATCGTGATTTATGTTCCTATGGCAAACAGAGAACAAAAACCTGTGTATATTAATGATGATATATTTGGCGGAACATTTCGAAGAAATCACGAAGGAGACTATCATTGTACCAAACTTCAGGTGAAAGCCATGCTCCGCGACCAGACAGACAACACTATGGATATGGATGTACTGGATGATGTTCCAATAAGCGACCTAAATTATGAAACCATTCAGGGATATCGCAACAGACATCGAGCCCTTAAACCTGCACATCCATTTGGCCGTTTAAATGATTCTGAATATTTACGCAGCATAGGAGCTGCTGCCATTTCCAATATTGATAAATGCCTTCATCCAACAGCTGCAGGAATGCTAATGTTTGGAGATGAATATAACATTGTACGACATTTCCCTGAATATTTTTTAGATTATCGTGAAATTCTGGATCCAACTATACGCTGGACCGATCGCTTACAGTCAAGTTCCGGTGAATGGTCCGGTAATATATGTGATTTTTACTTCCGAGTATATAATAAACTTGTTAAAGATATCAAGGTACCTTTTAAAACAATCGATGGAAACCGTATTGATGATACTCCCGTACATGAAGCATTGAGGGAAGCCCTCGCAAACTGTTTGATAAATGCAGACTTTTATGGTGTTCGAGGCATTGTAGTCCGAAAAGAAGCTGACAGAATAGTATTTGAAAATCCAGGATATTCCAGAACAGGAAAACAACAAATGAAAAAAGGGGGAATTTCTGATCCTCGCAACAAAGTACTCATGAAAATGTTTAATCTGATCAATATCGGCGAGCGTGCCGGCAGCGGAGTACCCAACATTTTTAACACATGGGAGGATCAAGGCTGGGTTGAACCAGTTATAGAAGAACAATTTGATCCAGATAGAACTCTTCTGATTCTTAGCTTCGATAAAAAACAAGCGATAAAAACAAGCGATAAAAAACAAGCGATAAAAACAAGCGATAAAAAACAAGCGAATAAATCCTGTCATAAAAAACAAAACCAAAAAACTTTGGAAAATATAGAAAAAATCAGAGAGTATTTATCTAAAAACAATATCTCAAAAACCAGTGATATTGCTGAATATATTGGATTAAGTCTTCCGCGAACCCGGGCTATTTTAAAAGAAATACCTGATGTATCTCCAATTGGAAATAATTCAAACAGAAAATGGACTCTGCAAAAATAATTTTCACCAGCCAAGAAATAAGTCAGAACATGGTACAAAGCAATAAAAGCATCTACGGAAAGCCTTCATCAGACCATCCAAAGATGCTTTTTATTGATATATTTTGTTTCTTTAAATTTCTTTATGACTCGTAACCCTAAGTCGTGCCATAGCTCTGGACAGAGCCAACTGATTCATATGATACTCCTGAATACTCTGCTTCTGTCTCATCTGCTCTTCTGCTCTCTCCTTCGCTTCCTGTGCCCTGCGGATATCAATCTCCTCAGGACTCTCTGCCGTCAGACAGAACAGCTTCACACGGTTATTGATCATCTCCACAAACCCACTGCTCACAGCCAGAACATGCTTTGTGCCATCAGCTTCCTCGAAACGCATTTCTCCCGGAATGATAGCAGCAACAATATTCTCATGCTGTGCCAGAAAGGCCTGCTCACCGTCAACAGCCGGGATTGTCAGGGTTTTGGCACGTCCTGCAAACGCCAGCTTATTACTGGCATAAATCTCAAGACCAAATGTATCTGCCATAAAATCCGCTCCTTATTCCTGACCCATCTCAGTCTTTGCTTTCTCGATGACATCCTCAATTGTACCAACATTGAAGAAAGCATTTTCCGGATACTGATCCATCTCACCATCAACGATTGCCTTGAATCCACGGATGGTTTCTTTCAGAGGAACATATTTACCCTTGATACCTGTGAAGTTCTCAGCTACATGGAACGGCTGAGAAAGGAACTTCTGGATCTTTCTTGCACGGAATACAGTGCTCTTATCCTCTTCAGAAAGCTCTTCCATACCAAGAATAGCAATGATGTCCTGAAGTTCTTTATATTTCTGAAGGATTTCCTGTACTTTACGTGCTACTTCATAATGTTCTTCACCTACAACATCCGGCTCCAGGATACGGGAAGTAGATTCCAACGGGTCAACGGCCGGATAAATACCCTGCTCTACGATCTTTCTGGAAAGAACGGTTGTTGCATCCAGATGAGCAAATGTAGTTGCAGGAGCCGGGTCAGTCAGGTCATCGGCAGGTACATAGACAGCCTGTACAGATGTTACAGAACCATCCTTAGTAGAAGCGATACGTTCCTGAAGTTCACCCATCTCAGTAGCCAGTGTTGGCTGATAACCTACGGCTGAAGGCATACGTCCAAGAAGGGCGGAAACCTCGGAACCAGCCTGTACAAAACGGAAAATATTATCAATGAAAAGAAGCACATCTCTGTGTTCCTCATCTCTGAAGTACTCAGCCATTGTCAGTCCGGTTTCAGCAACACGCATACGGGATCCCGGTGGCTCGTTCATCTGTCCGAACACTAAGGCTGTTTTTTCAAGAACACCGGACTCTTTCATTTCTGACCATAAGTCGTTACCTTCACGGGAACGCTCTCCAACACCTGTGAAAATGGAATATCCGCCATGCTCTGTGGCAATGTTCTGGATCAGCTCCTGAATCAGGACTGTCTTACCAACACCGGCACCACCGAACAGACCGATCTTACCACCTTTTGCATATGGTGCAAGAAGGTCGATAACCTTAATACCTGTTTCCAGGATTTCTACAGCCGGTTTCTGATGTTCGAAATCCGGCGGATCTCTGTGGATGACCCATTTCTGTTCTCCCTCAAGGGAAGGACCGTCATCTACTGTATCACCAAGTACGTTAAATAAACGTCCCAGTGTCTTATCACCTACAGGAACCTTAATGCCGCTTCCTGTGGCGATGACTTCTCTGTCACGCTGTAAGCCTTCGCTTGCGCTCAGCATAATGCAGCGTACCATATTGTTTCCCAGATGATGGGAAACTTCCATTACACATCTTTTACCGTTGTTCTCTACCTCAAGGGCATCCTTGATCTCAGGAAGATTTCCATCTTCAAAAACAACGTCTACAACAGGTCCCATAACCTGTACAATTTTACCTTTGTTCATCGTCGTCACTTCCTTTTTTGTGCTTTTGCACCGCTGACAATCTCAGTGATTTCCTGTGTGATGGCAGCCTGACGCGCACGGTTATACTCAATGGATAACTCCCTGAGCATCTTCTTTGCACTGTCCGTAGAGGACTGCATTGCCATCATTCTGGCATTATTTTCACTGGCATAGGCTTCTACAAGACATCCATAGATCAGACCAGTCAGGTAATTTGGGATCATGGTATTCAGAAGTACATCGGCTGATGGTGACAGCACGATTTCCTCCTGTGGCATGTCCGCAAGCATTGCCTGATTTGGCAGGAACTCTGCTTTCTTCAATGGAAGAAGCTGCATATTCACCGGCTCCATGGCAACTGCACTCTGCATCTCCGTATAGAAAATACGGACTTCGTCCAGTTCTCTGTCCAAGAACGCTCTGACAATCTCCTCTGAGATCAGACGCGCTCTGTGCATGGTCGGTTTCTGTACTGTATATGGAAAGTTCTCTGCGATATCCATATGTTTCTTCGTGAAATACTGACGGCCTACCATACCCAGCACATAAAGCTTGCAGTGCTCATGCTCTGCCATAAACTGTTCTGTCATTTTCTGGATATTATGGTTATAGGCACCTGCCATACCCTTATCACCGGTAACTACGATACAGCCGATCTTACGGTCTTCCTCCGCAATCTTATGACGGATACTGAAAAAAGGATGCTCTGTATCCGGCATATGACGCAGGATTCGGGAAATTGCTGCCTGCATATTATAGTAATACGGCTCTGTATCGGACAGGATTCTTTTGGCCTTCTGCATCTTGGATGAAGAGATCATATACATGGCATTGGTGATCTTCATGGTGTCCTGAATGCTTTTCATTCGAGTCTGAATCTCTTTCGTACTGCCCATATCAACACCTACCTGCTCTTATCTGCAAATTCTTCTGCCACTTTCACGATCTTTTCTGCCAGTTCATCCGGAAGCTGTCTCTTCTCCTCGATCTCTCTTCCGATTTCCGGATAAGCACTGTCAAAGTAGTCCAGCATATCTCTCTGATACTTCTTCATCTTCTTGGTTTCCACGTGCATCATTGCCTTGTGTGTTGCCGCACAAAGAGTGATGACCTGCTCATGAAGACTTAACGGGCTTGAAAGCGGCTGTTTCAGAAGTTCCATAAGTCCACTTCCGTATTTCAACTGCTGAGTTGTAGCCTCGTCCAGATCAGAACTGAACTGTGTAAAGATTTCCATCTCACGATACTGAGCCAGATCGATACGGACACTTCCTGCTGCTTTCTTCATGGCTTTTGCCTGTGCAGCACCACCAACTCGGGATACGGAAAGACCTACGTTAACCGCCGGACGCATACCGGAGTTAAACAGGTCACTCTCCAGGAAAATCTGACCATCTGTGATGGAAATAACGTTTGTAGGAATATATGCGGAAAGGTCACCTGCCTGTGTCTCAATGATAGGAAGTGCAGTGATAGAACCACCGCCGGCCTTTTCATTCAGACGGCTGGAACGCTCCAGTAATCTGGAATGGAGATAGAATACATCTCCAGGATAAGCCTCACGTCCCGGTGAACGTTCCAGAAGCAATGACAGTGCACGATATGCAACTGCATGCTTGGATAAATCATCATAAACCATTAATACATCTTTTCCCTTATACATGAAGTACTCAGCAAGTGCAGTACCTGCATAAGGAACAATATACTGAAGCGGTGCACAGTCACTGGCTGTAGAGGAGAATACTGTTGTATAGTCCATAGCACCGTGTTTCTCCAGAGTAGATACAATCTTAGCTACTGTAGAAGCTTTCTGTCCGATTGCAACATAGATACAGATTACATCTTTGCCTTTCTGGTTCAGAATGGTATCCAGTGCAACAGAAGTCTTACCTGTCTGTCTGTCACCGATGATCAGCTCACGCTGGCCACGGCCGATCGGGAACATGGAGTCAATGGAAAGAATACCTGTTTCCAGAGGAACTGTTACAGATTTTCTGTCAATAATTCCAGGTGCCGGATTCTCCACCGGACGATACCCGTCTGCCTTGATCTCACCTTTACCATCGATCGGCGCTCCCAGAGCGTTTACGATCCTTCCGATAAAAGCGTCACCTACAGGCACACCTGCCTGCTTCTGGGTTCTTGCTACCTTTGTTCCTTCTTTGATTCCTGTATCTTTACCGAACAGGATACATCCGATGCTGTTTGCACGGATATCCTGAACCATACCTTTCAGACCATTCTCAAAGGTTACAACCTCGCCATACATAGCATGATCAATACCATGTACCGTGGCGATACCATCTCCGACGGAGATGACTGTTCCTACTTCCTGGTCCTTGCTGATTTCGTCATAATTCTTAATTTCTTCTTTCAGAATCGAAATGATTTCATCTGGATTCATTGCAGCCAACTTTTATTCACCTCCGTGTCAATTTCTGTCTTAAATTGTTATAACGTCCGCGGAGACTCCAGTCGAACTCTTTGTCTCCGGCAGAAAGAATGAAGCCTCCGATCAAAGATTTGTCTTCTCTGAGAGTAAGGATTACTTCCTTTGCTCCAAATTCCCTGCGAAGGAAATCTTCCATCTTCTCTTTCTGGGCTTCTTCCGGTTTTGTTACATATGTGAGAACAGCTTTCAGAATTCCTTTCTGCTTGCGGCTGTAATTGCCATATGCTTCCAGGATATCATAAATGCTGCTGATTTTCTGATATTTACAGGTCACCTTCAGGAAATTTTTCATCTCCTGTGGGAAGACTCTGTCAATTACATGTTCTTTTTCTTTTAAAGAAACCAGTGGATTCTCAAGGGCACCTTTTAACTGCGGGGTACCCCTGAAAATCTTTTCTGTCTCCAAAACAGCTTCTTCCGGGACAGAAAGCTCATATAATGCTTTTGCATAATTAATGCTTGTTTCCGTCATTGGAATCACCTGCCTCTTTTATAAACTGGTCATAAAGGGACAAATCCTGCTGACTGCTGTTTTTCTCTCCCATGATCTTTGAGGCTGCATCCAGCGCGATCTCTGCCACTCTGCTTTCCATAGCCTTCATAGCATTTTCCTGCTCTGTCCTGATATCTGCCTTTGCTTTGTCAAGCATTGCACCAGCCTGTGTGTTTGCATCTTTTACAATACGCTCAGCCTGTACTTTTGCCTCATCCTTTGCCTGGTTTACAATACGCATGGATTCGTTTTTCGCAGATTTCAGTGCATCTTCATATTTGCCTTTCAGTTCATATGCCTGTTCTTCTGTATCTTTGGCACTTGCGAACTGCTGGTCGATCATGTTTTTTCTCTGCTCCATCACATTGAGGATCGGACCAAATAAGAACTTTTTCATTAAAAGATAAAGAACAATCAGGTTAATAATTGTAAAGACCAGGTTGATGTTAATCTCGATCACCTGTCCCACCTGCCTTTCTTAGTTATTCTTTATCCATCAATTAGCCAAGCATGATAACGATCAGAAGACCGATAACGAAACCGTAAATAGCTGTTGCCTCGGCAAGGGCACATCCTAAAAGAAGGGATTTGCTGATCTTGCTTTCTGCTTCCGGCTGTCTTGCGATTGCTTCTACTGCTTTGGATGTTGCCATACCAATACCGATACCAGCGCCAATACCTGTTAAAACTGCGATTCCTGCTCCAATAGCTACTAACATAACTTTTTCCTCCTGTTGTTTAACTGAAATAAACTAAATATTACAAATCTTTCTTCACAATATGCTATCCTGTCGATATTCCGATGAGATCATTGATGCCTGTGCAACAGATGTCTGTACCAACGGTTGTTTATGACCGTTATGACCCACCGGATATCCGGACAGCATTTAAGTGCTGTTCATAACTGCTGTCTTATCCATTATGTCCCGCGTCTCAGGTCTTATATAGGTGTCATATTCCTGTATGAACAGTAGTCTTTTTTATTCAATAGCTTCTTTGATAAATAAAGAAGTTAAGAATACAAATACATAAGCCTGAATGAATCCGTCAAAGAAATCAAAATACAGGCTGAATGGGATAGGAATAATTGCCGGGCATATAAACTCAAGAAGTTTCATAACCACATAGCTTCCTAACACATTACCAAAAAGTCGCATACAAAGTGATGTGGGTCGAATGGCGACCTCCAGAATATTGATTGGCAGCATAATCGGTGCCGGCTCTGCGAAGCTTTTAAGAAAGCCTTTCAGACCTTTCTTATGGAATCCTGCATACTCGATCAGAAAAATACTTGTGAGTGCAAGACCGATCGTACAGTTCAAATCCTTTGTAGGCGGTACAAATCCAAACACACCGAAAATGTTTGCAATTCCAATGTAAATGACAACTGTCATCAGATAGGGAATATACATTTTTCCCTCTTCTCCAAGGATATCCTTAAAGAAATCATGAAGAAAACTGACACCGGTTTCCAACAAAATCTGTTTCTTACCGGGGTTTTCCACACTCAGGTTTCTTACGAGCACCAATGACAAAATTAAAAGCACTGCCATGATCACCCATGTCACTGCTACTGACTCTGCAACTGGTATTCCTCCAAACACCGGTATGGTAAAAACTGTCTTACATTGAAGTTCTTCCATTAACGTGTCTGCTAAATTACCCGTTTCTTTTCCCTCCTTTTTCTATTTAAATCTCCGGAAGATATTCTGGCTTTTTATGCTGTCTGCCTCAGATGCCTCAGCCAGGATTCCTAAACTTATGTCTGTAAAATATTTCATAAGCTTTCCATCGATTCAAGATTTTGAGATTATTATATTAAAATCCGTTAAAAAGTCAACAATTATTTTGACTATTTCTGGCAAAAATAGATTTTCTTTTTGTGCATTTCATCCAGATATTTTGATTGAAAAATAGATTTTCATAATTTTTTTAATGCATTTTCACGAAAAAAAGGCAATTTTCATTGACCGAACTGTAAGCAGATGATATTATTTTATATGGTTTTTATATAAATTTTATATCTCTGCACTTACCAATCCTTATATTGGTAATACCAAACAGGAGGTTTTTTATGCAAATCATTTGTCTGGGAGACAGTATTACGGACTGTAATCATTTATTTGAAGATTTTCCTCTGGGAAATGGGTATGTACAGATACTCTCAGAAATGTTCCGTAATCAGCCTCCTTCTTTCTCCATATCCGCAGATACCGTCAGACGCTCATCAAGCGCTGTACAGTTAACAGATAGATCAACAGGTGCCATACATTTCAGGAACTGTGGCATAGATGGCTTCACTGTGGCAAGAGTCCTTGAAAATATCCGTCAACACCGTATTTTTTTGCATTGCTCTCCTGTTATAACTCTGCTGATCGGCATCAATGATATCGGTCTGATAATGAACACAGACCGGACGGATTCTCAGAAAGAACAGATGATGAGAGAGTTTGCCACTCATTACAATGAATTATTGAATCTGCTCACTGCAGATGCCAGGCAGGTAATCCTTATGGAACCCTTTATCTTTCCACATCCGGAAGAATATGAGACATGGATTCCCTATGTCCATACCATGTCTGATATTATCCGACAGCTCTCTGTCAGATTCAGACTTCCATTTCTGCCTCTGCATAACTATTTTAATAAGGAAGCAACTCAATCGGGATTTGATGCCATAACAACAGACGGGATTCATCTTACTTTGTATGGGCATAAGCTTCTGGCCGAGAAACTGTTCCCTCTCCTTCAAAGCATTGATAACAATCCCTGAACAGATAAACTATTGCGCATTTTCCCGGAACTTTGTATAATAAATCACTGTCCTCGCTCATATCTGCGGACTTATTATGGAAAGGAGTCTTCCTTATATTATGGAAACTACAATTAAACAGATTGAAGATATGTCTCTGAATGCCTGGCCATCTCACAAGATGGAATTATACGACGGCTGGATCCTGAGATTTTCTTATTTTTATACACACAGAACCAACAGCGTAGAACAGTTCGGCAATTCCACCCTCACCTGGCGGGAAAAAATCCCATACTGTGAAAGCGTATATAAGCGTCTGGGAACCCCCGCTGTATTTAAGATCAGTCCTCTTGTCTCTCCTGACTTTGATTATGTTCTGGAGAATCGGGGATATGCCATCCAGCATACCACCAATGTCATGGCAATGAGCATGAACGCCGCACGGCTGGATACTCCATATCCTGATGTAACCTTCTGTGACAATATTCCCTCCGAATGGATTGAAAGTCTGTTCCGTTTAAAAAACACCACCAATCCCATCCACCGGAAGGTTGTTCCATCTATGTATCAGGCAATCCTCAAGGAAACCATCTGTGCTTCCATCCGCATGGACAACCAGATCATCGCAACCGGACTTGGTATTCTGGACAGAGATTATATCGGCATCTATGCCATCCATGTCAAAGAAGAATACCGCAAACATGGCTATGCCCGTCAGATCTGCACCGGACTTCTGAAAGAAGGAATGAAAAAAGGTGCACAGAATGCATATCTTCAGGTTGTAGAAGGAAATGACAATGCCCGCGTTCTTTATAAATCGCTGGGGTTTCATCAGCTATACACCTACTGGTTCCGCGTGCAGCCGGATGAAAACGGAAATTTCCCGCCTGAGAAATAAAAAAGAACTATCTGTAAAGCATTTTCATTTTCTGCTTTTACAGATAGTTCTTAATTTTTATAGATTTTAACTTTTCTTTTTCGGGGAATCAGTTGATTCATTTAACATAGTTCGCGCCAACTATGTTGTATATCATTTTAATTTTAATATTCAAGTCTTATTCTGTATTTTATCTCTGACTCAATTATGTTACTGTTCACTCCGTTCACAGTAACGTAGCCAAAATTCATTCCAGATTGCCTGCGGCAATGGAATTTTGGCTTGTATGTCTCGGGATTTTGGCATATTCATGCCAAAACACCTCGCGGAATAGTGGTGTGTGAACAGTAACTCAATTATACTGTTTTGTTTTTCAGCACTGCAGGTGATGTATTACCTACAACCATCGCTGTCAGCGGGCTGAAATACAGCAGACATGTTAATACACAGTAAATCGGGATCATAATTGCAAACTGTACCAGTCTTCCGGGCATGATCGCATAGAAATTATATCCAAGCATGATCACAAGTCCTGCTGTTGTAAGCACCAGAGAGCTGAGAACTGCAGTTACCACGATAGATACGCAGATACCAACTGTCTTTCCTGTTTTCTTTCTATTTGCAAATAATGGTTTTGCAAGGGCAGGAAGCACACCCCAGAGGATTGCTGCAACTGTGATAAACGGATTTACAGCATAGCCTTTCATAAAGCACCCGATAATATCCGCACATAATCCACAGACACCACCAGCTACCGGGCCAAGCCACAGACCTGCAAGGATTGTACATACACTTCCCACAGAAATACGGTACGCACCAAGATCAATGACCAGAACTCGTGTGAGTACCAGATGCATGGCGATCAGAAGAGCCATGAACACCAATGTTTTTACGTTCCAATATTGTTTTTTCTGCATAATAAAAACACCTCCATAATGTGTTTAAAAAATAGAGTAGTTACATAAATAATAATCCCTCCACATTATGAGATGCTCTCATATGTAGCAACGGGTGCGGAAATTATATCGTAAGCAGCACGCTTTCTGCTTTTCGTTTCACGGCGACTCCCCAGCCTGTGAACACTTGACGCATAAAATCCTACTTCGCTATTATTTATTTATCGAAATTATAACACAATCCATAGAAATTTCAATATATTTTCCGTTATTATTTTCACAAATTTGAATGCTGTTTTTTGTTCATTCTATACGAATGGTCTGCTTTTTTTACTTGAGAATATTGCTGCAAACACTCGTAAGTCTATGAATAAAACAGCCGCATATACTAATACTATAACATTATGCAGCAGTCCGGCATCTTCAGAAATGAGAAATTACATGAATACAGATATCCCGCCTCGGTCTGCTATAATCATGGAGGTAAAAAATGTCAGAAATATGTAAAAATAACTGCCAAAATCCTTATAATATATGTTATGATAATTACCTGAATACCAACGCCTGTACGGAATGTACCGGCCTGATATGCACTCCTGCCAAAGACAATGACGAATGGGAAAGCTACCGGAAAATTTTTGATTTTATCCCCGAACCGCCGGAAAGCAATATCCCTCCCTATAAATAATTATTGCATACGGCAGGAATCATGTTCAAACGAATGATTTATCGGAGGTCCTGTCTGTATTATGAAAAAACTGCTTGCTGCATGTGTCTGTGCCGGCCTTAGCTTTTCTTTTGCCGGATGCAGCCCTGAAACCATACTGGAACAATTCACATCCACCGGAGACACATCCGTCCGGGAACTTACTTCTTCATCTGACACCACAACTGAAACCGAAACAAAAGACCGTATCTATATGGATGAACTTTCCGGTACCCTGCAGGATTTTTCAGGAAGCCAGCTTATTCTGAACACGGACAGTACCTCCTATGTATTTAATGTTTCCAATGCCACCCTGGAATGTAAAGGCGGCATGATCACCGGCGATGAGATCAGTATCATTTACGAAGGTCAGCTTTCCGGTACTGACACAGGCAGTGTACATGTTCTGAAGGTTGTAGATGAATTTCATAAAAAAAATAAGCTGAAAAAGCGCACTGCGCATGGGCAGGTCATTTCCCTGACTTCCAATACCATCACAATAAAATCAAAGAAAGGAAAAACAGCCACCTATCCGATCACAGGAACAAAACAATATTATCAGAATGGAATCAAAGCCGGTGACTGGGTTTACCTTACATTCAAGGGGAAATTCCCGGATACCTCCAATGATTCTTCCGTATCCTTAAATGCCAGTCACCTGAAAGTACTGAGTATTTCTGATCTGAAAGATCTGGAAATACCGGATCCTACCCCAACTCCGGATCCAAAACTCACACAGACACCGGAGCAGATAGAAAATAAAGAAAAACAGCTGCTGGCAACTGTACAGGGAGTAAATCTGAATATCCTCCGGATTCTTCCTGCCGGAAGTGACACCTCCTTTAATCTGGATATGTCAGCAATTCCCGCTTACTTCAAGGGAGGAATTGCCCCGGGATCTCATGTTAATGTTACTTATATCGGAGATCTGGAAACAACATCCCTGGAAGAAGTCCGTATTATTGCTGTGACAGGTGAAGATCCTGATACCATTAATGACAAACATATTTCCTTTACAGTAACCGGCACGATCATTGGAAGTACTGCCAACACCATCACTGTACAGACAGATGACGGTGCCATAGATACCTTCCGTACAGAAAACGCGCAGGATCTCACTGCAAGCGGCATGGAATACGGCGACTATGTGTGTGTTACCTTCCATCCATCCAAATCAAAATCTTCTAATATTTATACAGCAATTAAGGTACAGGATGCGTAAATTGTTACTGTTCACTCCGTTCTCAGCAACACGCTTCGCGATGCAGGAAATATGAACCTCCTTGTGCAATGCCCAAGGAGTATCGTTTGCTTCACAAACTTAATTTATGCTAATCGCATAAATTCGCGCGGTATGTCTCGGGTTTTCTGTGACCTTCGCTCACACAAAACACCTCGCGGGATATCACCAGTGAACAGTAACCGTAAATTTCTTCTTGATTTCCGCTTCACCTTCCGCAAGCCAGCGGTATGCAGCATCCTGATCACCCAGAATTTCCACAAACGACTGTACTTCATCCCGGATTCCTTTTCCATGAAGAACTCTGTAAGCCCCCGCATCACTTCCGGGGGCTGTTTTTATTCCCAGCCGGAATGCTTTTCTGATATTCTCTTCTGCAGATTCTATGATTGGTTTCAGAGTCTCATCATCATAACGTCCGTCTCCCAGAAGATTTCTCACTGTAATCAGAGTCGGAACCCAGACTGTATCACTCTCCGCCAGCATGGCAAGACTTTCTTCATTCATATAGTTTCCATGCTCCAGACTGTCCACTCCGGCAGCCACCGCTGCCTGTACTCCGTAATCTCCGTTGGTATGGGACATGACAGCCATACCTTCCTCATGTGCAATATGTACCATTTCCTTTACCTCTGACCCATCCAGAGGTGTTCCGGTAATCGCTCCATGTTCATTAAAATCCAGAATCCCGGTAGTCATGATCTTAATAAAATCTGCCCCTGCCTGTTTCGCCTCCAGAACACGCTTATGAAATTCCACCATTGTGGCAAAACCTTTTCCCACAATAGAACCATAATGTCCTTCTTTATGAATGGCAAATATCGGAGTTCTGTAATCTATTCCATACTCTGGTGCAAGCTCTTTCGCTCTCGCAGAAACACCCAGCGCATCACCGCCATCCCGTACAAAAACAATTCCCCGTTCCTGGTATGCTTTCAGATGCTCTCTTATGATCTTATCGTCCGGTCCATTTTTATGCATATCAATTGCATGGCGGTAATTCACGCCATCCATAATGATATGCGCATGACATTCTCCAAACATTTCCTGTTTCTCTTCCTCTTCCCTGCTGCTTTCTTAACTCAAAGCATAGAGTCAGACGGATAAACTCATCCGCTTCGCTATGCAACTCTATGCTCAATAACCACTCCGCAGTTTTACTTAATCTTTTATCTATAATCTTTTATCTACAATTTTTTATTTTTCAAAAAAATTTCGGATTTCGTCTTCTGTTGCCTGCACAGACCCCTGGACAAAGAATGGCTTTCCGCCGCCTCTTCCGTTTAATGCAGCATTCATTTCCTTTGTATACTGCCGTAAATCCCCGTCAATCTCGCCCATGGCATACTTATAGCTTCCATCTTCATTTCTGGAAAATACTGCACAGCAGCCCTCACAGGTATTCATCACTGCATCCGCAAGTTTACGTACAGAATCTGCTTCCAGACCTTCTTTGAAGATCAGGACACTTCCTGCACCTTCCCATTTCTTAGACTCTGCCCTAAACATCTCTTCTTCCATACGGGCAACCTGGCCTTTCATACGGAAATTCTCATCCTGCAGACGCTGTACTGCATCTGCTGTTCTGTCCATCTTTGCAGAAAGCTTCATGGAAATCTGATGATTCTGCTCATTCACCATATTCAGATAATCCAGAACACGTTTACCGCAGATCATCTCCATACGGATACCATCATGGAATTTCACTACAGAAAGAAGCTTCACCATTCCAATCTCACCTGTATGTGTCACATGGGTTCCACAGCAGGCGCATACGTCTACTCCCGGAAACGTCACGATACGAACCTGTCCTGTCAATTCTTTCTTACTTCTGTAATCAATAGTCTTCAGTTCCTCAGCATCAGGATAAGTGATTACAACTTCCCTATCCTCCCACACTCTCTCATTTACTTCCCGCTCAATTTCTGAAAGCTGCGAGTCATCCAGCATACCATTCAAATCTACAGTGATCACATCGCTTCCCATATGGAAACCTACATTATCATAACCATACTTCTCATGAATAATACCGCTGACCATATGCTCACCGGAATGCTGCTGCATCAGGTCAAAACGCCGCGCCCAGTCAATTTTTCCTTCAACCTTCGCACCCACTTCCAGAGCCTTATCAGTATAATGAAGTAATTCTCCATCTTTCTCATGAACCTCTGTCACCTTTGCATCCCCCAGTGTTCCCACATCACTTGGCTGACCGCCGCCCTCCGGATAAAAAGCACTCTCATCCACAATGACCGCATAACCTTTCTTTTGCTCTCTGCACTCTACTACGGTTGCGGTGAATTCTTTTTTATATACATCTTCATAGTATAAACGTCTTGTTTCTGTCATGATCTGTCTCTCCTTGTTAATCTGTCATATTGCCCCGCATTATCTTCCATATAAACATAAATGCTGTATTTCATTTCATTTCATTTCATTTCATTTCAATCAAGTATAGACCAAATCAGACAGGTTCGCAAGACCATCACTTAGAGATATTTTTATAAAAAATCCGCTAACCAACAGCCAACAACCAGCACAGAAAAATAGTTTGTTTTGTGTGCATTTGCAGGATACTTAGATATTCTTAGCCGGCAAAAATCTGCGTTATGAGAAAAATGACACACTGTCTGAGCCCCATGCGGCGAGTTTGTGGCATTTTTCTCATGCCTTTAGCAGATTTTTGGCAGCTTAGAATATCTTAGTGTCCGAAACCGCACACAAAACAAACTATTTTTCTGCGCGTCCCTTTTTTCTCAAAATTTCCAATATCTGAATCCATTCCCCCACCTCCTGCGTTATAATTAAATGAACAGGGAAAAGGAGACAGTAATGATCACAGAAAAGCAATATCTGGAATATCTGATTAAGCAATACCAGAACTTAATATATTCGATCTGCCTGAAATCTGTCGGTAATCCATTTGATGCCGAAGATCTCACTCAGGAAGTCTTTCTGTCTGCCTATAAGAACCTTTCCCGCTTTGATGGTAATTATGAGAAAGCCTGGTTAAGTAAGATTGCTGTCCGAAAGTGTCTGGATTATCTGAAAGCAGCCGGGCGGCGAAGTATTCCAACAGAAGACACCTACTTTTCCCAGATTCCGGACAGGCAATCCTCTCCCGAAGATGAATATATGAAAACTGCATCCAATACTCACGTAGAAGCATTGTGTATGCAGTTGAAAAGTCCTTACAAAGAAGTCGCTTACGCACATTTCTGCAAAGAATTATCAGTACCTGAGATTGCACAGCAGACAGGGAAAAATCCGAAAACAATTCAGACACAGCTCTATCGCGCAAGGGCAATGCTGAAAAAAATGCTTGAAAGGGGTGATTAGATGCATATTAATAAGAAGGATTTAATAGAATTTGACAACGGAAATATGAACACACAGGAAGTCATTGAGTTTCTGTCACATCTCGATCACTGCGATTTCTGTCTGGATCAGATGATGGAACAGGAAAACAACAGTACGGATACTGCTCCCGCCTATCTGATGGAACAGATTCTGGACAAAGCAGACTCCGGTGAAGTGCAGCTTGCCCGGGCAGCAAATAAAGCATCCCGCAAAATCCGGCTGCTCCATTACAGTCTTCAGACTGCTGCCGGTGTGATGGTTGCCCTGCTGCTTTTATTCAGTATCCCGAACCTGGATTTCACTTCCTTACATCAGGATACTTTCTCTCAGACAGACAGAATATTACCTGAGCATGAAAACGGCAGGCTCTACCAGTTCACCAGAGAACTCGGACAGAACATTGGTGATGGCACCGGTTCTTTTATAAAATATATCAGTGATTTTTCCGGCAAATTAATGAATGGAGGCAAATAAAAGTATGCAAAAACAAAAACGTGGATTCTGGCTTTTTATCTTCTCCCTGATCCCAGGTGCAGGAGAAATGTACATGGGATTCAAAAAACAGGGAATCAGTATTATGTTCTTATTCTGGGGCGTCTTTGCCATCGGAGCATGTACCGGAATGGACTGGCTTGTGTTCCTGATCCCGATCATCTGGTTCTACAGTTTCTTTAATGTGCACAATCTGAAGTCTCTTTCTGAGGAAGAATTTTACTCCATAGAAGATTCCTATGTCCTTCATATGGATGAACTGGCAGGAGATATCAGTTCTCTGCTTAAACATCACGGAAAGATAACTGCGATTCTTCTGATTTTCCTTGGTGCTTCTATTCTGTGGAACACCCTGGTAGATTTCCTCTATATGATCTTACCCGGATATCTGGCTGATGTTATCGGCAGATTCACATATCATCTGCCGCAGCTTGTGATTGCAGCTGCTATCATTTTTGCAGGGATTTATATTCTCACCCGCAAGAAGGATGCACTGGATGAAGAACAGCCCGACAGCTTTACTGAGGAAGAACATTACTGGACACCTTATCGTCCGTATCAGCAGAATATTTCGGATATGACAACTGACGCAGCTAAAAACACCACAGATACAACGAATCCCGATTGCTGCACAGATACAGATGTCACAGATAACATCACTACCGGCAACCCGGTATCTCTGAAAAAAGATTCTGCCGCCGAAGTGTCTCAGAAGGATGCTTCATCACAAACAACAAATTCTGAATCATGACACAAAATGGGATTGTCACATCAAGGAATCTACCTTCATGTAACAATCCCATTCTCATTATCCTCACATGGATACCGAAACTTCTCCAAAGGACAATATTGTCTCCTGTCCATCTTCTTCCCGTACTTTCAGCCGTCCGTCCCTGCATATCTCCAATGCAAATGCCTGTCTGGAAGAGTTTCCGTCTGTAATTGTGATCTGATGTCCCGGGATCATGTTATGTGTCACATAATCCGGAGATAATTTCAGATCTGCTGTTTCTTTTCTCAACTCGTTCACGATCATTGCAGTCAGTTTATTACGGTCAGTCTGTTCCGCATCTTCTTTTGTCTCATAAAGGGCTCCTGCTATACTTCTTAATTTCTGCGGCAGGTTCTCCTGGTCCAGATAGAGGTTCAATCCCATGCCAACTACCACAAACTCAATATTTCCACTCTCAAAATCTGTGACAGCCTCTGTGAGTATTCCACAGACTTTCTTTCCTTTATAAAACAGATCATTAACCCATTTAATATCAAGCTGGATTCCACAGAGCTGAGCAACTGCTCTGTAGACTGCCACTGCTGCCGCAGTTGTGATCAGCAGACTGTCATGTATGGTTCCCTGTGGCTTCAGGATCACACTCATGTAAAGACCTGTATCTGCAGGAGAATAGAATTCCCGGCCTCTGCGCCCCCTGCCTGCAGTCTGGCTCCTGGCAATGACAAATGCCCCATGTCCGGCCTCTCCCATCATAGCTTCTTTCTTGGCAGTCTGGTTCGTAGATTCCAGTTCATCATAAATATCTATCTTAACCTTCGGATCATCCAGAAACAGGCGGATTCCCTCCTGCGACAGACGGTTCGTATCCTTCGCAAGCATATATCCTTTATTCGGTCCTGCTTCTATATGATACCCTTCTTCCCGGAGCGACTTTACTGCCTTCCACACTGCTGCCCTGGTGCATCCCAGCTCACCGGCAATGCTCTCACCGGAAAGCACTTCTCCTTTATTCTTCTCCAGCATTTCCAAAAGACTTGATTTTACAGTCATAATTTCCCTTTCTTACTTTCTGTCCCATTATTTTCACGTTATCTCTTCTCTGATCATCTACTGCTAATCATATCATCTGGTATGCTTTTTGTCTAATGTTCTGCCGGAAATATCTTATCACATAATTTTCCGGTGTTACTGTTCACTCCGTTCTCAGTAACATTTTCCGTACAGTAATCAATTGTCTGTCAGGATTGCCACAATCCCCGCATATAACACCATAAATCCCATAACTACTGCAACCATGTCAGCAGAATGAAAATCAATATTAAATATCATACCACCTGCAACCATCACTTCCAAGGTAACGATCAGCCCCAGGATCACTGCCATTGTCCTTGAAAATTTATGTCTTTCCTTTCTTCTCATTCTCTGTGTGGTATTTACTGCATTCATCATTTTACTCCTCCTTCATGTCAGACAGATAAAAATCGCCCTTATCCTCTGATCGATTATGCCCGAACATATTTTCCGAACATATATTCTCTTTCTTTTGATATATAATAACATACCCATTTCAAAAATGGAAGAGTTTTTAGAACATTTGTTTGCCGTTTTTTTATTATAAATTTTTCCGGATTCTGAAACTTAAAATTAAGAAAGAATCCTGCCCGGAGGGCTTTTTTATGTTATAGGAACATTACGGAGTAATTTCCTATAACATAAAAAAGACTGCCGTGCCACTCATCACCTGCCACGACAATCCTCTTATCTGATTTTAATGTTATATTTTTTACATAAACTGAGCAAACACAGATGCACCTACAACTGTCAGCAGACCTGCAACCGCAATCGCAAGACTGCTCATGGCACCTTCTATTTCACCCAGCTCCATTGCCTTTGCAGTACCGATAGCATGGGCAGAGGTTCCAAGTGCCAGGCCCTTAGCAATCGGTTCTTCAATACGCGCAAGTTTGATCACAGTCTCTGCGAGCATATTTCCAAGAACACCGGTAATGATAATAACTGCAACTGTAATCGTTACTATACCACCCAGTTCTTCGGAAACACCCATTCCGATTGCTGTGGTAATAGACTTCGGAAGAAGTGTTACATACTGCTCATGACTCAGGCTGAACAGCTTTGCAAGGATCAGCACACTGACCAGACTGGCAAGCACACCAGAAACAATTCCAATGATTACAGCTTTCAGATTCTTTTTCAGAAGTTCCATCTGCTGATACAGCGGAACTGCCAGGCAGACCGTTGCAGGTGTGAGCAGGTAGCTTATATACTGACCGCTCTGATTATAGGTATCATAATCAATATGCAGTAAACAAAGCACAGCTATTACTGCAATGATCGCGATCAGAAGCGGATTAAAAATTGCCATCTTAAATTTTCTTTTCAAAAGAAGTCCTGCCTCATATGCGATCAGACTGATCGCTGCGCCAAAAAACAGGGAATTACTCATAAATTGTGTCATGATCTTTTCTGTCCTTTCTTTCTGTCCATACGAATAACTGCCTGTGTGACACGACCTGTCACAATCATTACCACAACTGTGGTGATCACTGTGATCAGAATGATCGGCACACATACCGGTTTCAGTATGCCCCAGGCTGTCAGTAATCCGACACCTGCCGGAATAAACATAACCGGCATGATCTCTATGAGAAATTCAGCTGCTTCTTTGACCTGTTCCAGCCTGATAATGTGTGTTCCCAGTGCGATCAGCATGATCACCAGTCCATACACACTTGCAGGTACAGGAAGCGGAATCAGAACATGTAATGCCTCTCCCATTGCGGATATCAGTAAAATAATCCAGAATTGTCTTACGTATTTCATTTTCAGTCTCCTCTAATCCTTACTGAACGGCTACAGGCTTCATCATTCCAGTTACCTGATCTTCGTACTCCTGAGTTTCCTCGAGAGATGCTCGACCGGTTCTCTGGATCTTTGTCACGCCCGGATACTGTCCCGGGAAAGATTCCAGCATGATCCCATCGCCGTATATCTTTACTTTATCCCCATTTTCCAATACATCATCGGAAATTAATTTTCCTTTTTTATTGTAAATGCCCTCTGCCGGTATGTCTGCGCTGAAAATAGTTCCATTGTTCAGATCCACAAAAACTCCGGTCTTCAGAAATTCTCCTGTCTCGATATAGATTGCAGAAATAGCATTTGCTTCCTCTTTCTGCTCTTCCTCCCTGACTATCTGTGCCTGCTTTCCTACCATATTCCAGAAAGCACCTCCCATTACAGCAAAAATGGCGAGCAGAACAATCATACCGATGATAAACTTCCAGTCTCGTTCTTTTTTATTTTTCAAATATTCAACTCCTTTATATTGGTCTAACCAATCTTGGTTCATTACGTTTTTTTATTATAGCGTATTCATCACAAATTGCAAGGTTGTTTCTGCGTAAAAAAAAAGTTTTTACAGAATCCTGATTCTTTTCTGCAAAAACTTTTTCTTCTATATATTATACTGTGGTAAGCAGAACTTCCATCCAGACTTCTTTACGAAAAAGAATAAATACGATATACTTTACATAAATTATAAAGGCTTTATCCAAAGGATTATTGAAGTAGAGACTGTGCTGTTACACACCCCTTGGGTCAAAAGAAATGTGGGAAAGGGCACACCTACCAATAATTCTTCTCTCCCATATATCCGAAAATCGAACGCCATCGAAGTTTAGATGCACATACCAAAGTTCCTGTGTCTCCATCTTCCAGCTCTGTTTTATCTTCGCAGTCGCTCCAGATGATACAATCCTCTTTCAGAATTATATTGGAATCGAGTATTTCGCATGAATAGCGTTCGTCTGCCGGAAATAACTTTAAGTATTTTAATCCCTGAAATTCCATTTCAATCATTGAATCTTCTTCATACTGCCGTTGTATTATTACTCTCAAAATCCTGCGATCGTTTACAGGATACATATCCAGGTTTTCATTAACATATGCTCCGCTCAGATAATGCATCTCTTTGATACAGCTATCATGGAAAAACGACACTCTTTCCATAAATTCCTTCAGCGAATTCTCATCTGTAATCTCATTCCACTTGTGCATATTATCACCACCTTCATTACTGTGTATTTTTTCTTCCCTCCTGACCAATCTACTTTGTCTTCTGTTTACTTTTCAGGAATCATAGCAACCTTTTCCCACTGATAGGTTCCATTGTCGACTGTCATTACTGCCATGGTAATCTCCTGGTCGAAGCGTCTGGGGCCGCAGCTTCCCGGGTTTAGCCATAGACGGTTGTCTATCATTTTTTCGAAGTATTTATGGGTATGTCCGAAGATGACTACCTGTGTGTCTTTTAAATCCCAGTCTACATCTTTTTTATTGTGAGTCATGAAAAATTTTACCCCTTCTATGGTAAAGTGTAAGGTTTTCGCCATTCCCTCTGCCCAATCTTTGTCGTTATTTCCTCGGACTACATAAATAGAACCCATCATACGCAGTGTATCCAGAATTTCCGGTTTGTTTACGTCACCTGCGTGGATAATACAGTCGCAACCCTTTAAAATTCCCAGTATTTCCGGCCTGAGCAGGCCATGGGTATCTGAAATAATCCCTATTTTCTTCATACACTATTTCCTCGCTAATCATTCTCTTATAGGCCGTTTTATAATTTCATCATTCTATGTTTAATTTTCATCAAACAATTCAATCTTTCCATATTCCCCATCATACCCCGGAATTCTCTTCACATTTCCGGTTCTTACATTTTCAATTCCTTCCGCAATCCGTTCTCCTGCACAGGATTTAATATCTTCTGACGGTACATTTCGCAGAATGTCGAATTCTGTCCCCAGTGTCTGAATCATCTGTTCAAAACACCCCTGCACTTTCTTACTTGCAGCGGAATAGCCCATACATGTAGAGATCACTTCCGGCAGAGGTACAAGGCTTTCATATTTCTTACCATCTTTTTTCACAAAACCTTCCGCTCTGTCTGCAAGCTGTTCTACTCTGTGATCTACGCCCATGGTCAGCTTCTTTCCGCAGACAGGGCAGATTCCTCCAAGCCGTTCTGCTTCCACCGGGCTTAATGATACACCGCATTTTCTGTGACCATCGAAATGATATTTCCCCTCTTCAGGAAAAAATTCTACTGTTCCTTCCAGCCCTTCGCCAGTCTGGATTGCCCGATAAAGTCCTTCATAGGAACAGTCAATATCCAACAGATTCGCCTCGCGCCCCAGCTTAGACGGGGAATGTGCATCTGAATTGGATACAAGCTGATAGCGGTCCAGTTTGGAAATTCTCCAGTTCATAGCCGGGTCAGAGGAAAGCCCTGTTTCCAGTGCATGTATATACGGTGCCAGTTCCTCGAAACATTCCTCTACAGAATCAAATCCTGATTTCGCACCTAATACAGAGAAATGCGGTGTCCAGATATGAGCCGGAATCAGAATTCCTTCCGGGCATACATCCAGCATCATTTCCAGAAGATCATGACTGTCCAGACCAAGAATCGGACGACCATCTGAGTGAATATTTCCGATTTTTTCCAGACGCTGTGCCATGGCATCTGCTGCCTCCAGACCGGGAAGCAGGATTACATTGTGTACTTTTCTGGTCTTTCCATTTTTCTTATAAATAGAACTGATTTCCCCGGAGACAACAAAACGTGTTCCTTCTCCCGGGAACTTCCGGCTTTCTTCTTTTACGTATTCATCTCTGAGACGATACAGGCCGTTTCCCTCTGAAACAAGTCTCTCCTTCAGTTCTTCTCTCCATACCGGATGCGTGAAATCACCTGTTCCAATCAGTGAAATTCCTTTCTTTCTCGCCCAGAAATCCAGATTTTCAGGCGTGCCCTCTTTGCTTGTCGCCATGGAAAATCTGGAATGAATGTGCAGATCAGCTATCATTTTCATTAACATTTATCCCCTTAAATTCACATCAAAGTATTTCTTTTCCAGAGTTATAAAATATCAACACCCAAAGATATATTTATAACTTCCATCCGTTTTCTTTCAGCCACAACTTGTACGTCTCATACTCCGGCATTACTTTCCCGACCTCGTCCCAGAATGCCTTCGAATGATTCATTTCCTTCAGATGGCAGAGTTCATGTACCACTACATAATCCAGCACTTCCGGAGGCGCCAGTATCAGTTTCCAGTTAAAGTTCAGATTCTTCTCACTGCTACAGCTTCCCCATCTTGTTTTCTGTTCTCTGATGGTGATATTGCGGTAAGAAACGCCCATGAGTCTGGCAAAATAAGAAACTCTTTTGGTAATCGTTTCTTTTGCTTTTCGTATATAGACATTTCGTTTCGATTCGCTCAGATCTGCGCTCAGCGGCTTCTGTTCCCGGTATTCTTTTGTCCGTTCCAGACATCCCAGAACCCACTCCTGCTTCTGGTTTACAAATCTTTTGATCCTCGGCAGACCTGTACGGAGAGGTGCGCGAACGATTACGTTTCCATCCCTGCGAACCTCCAGAGTCATGGTTTTTCTGGCACTTCTTATGACCTGATATTCAAATTCTCCGCAGGTGAATTTCTCCTGATTCTTCTCTGTTTTATCCATATCCATTTTGTTCACTCTTGTCTTTTCATATGTCCCCACCCACTGTTTATTGCTTTTCGCAATTTTTATTTTTTGTTTCGAATTCTCTCATCCATATATTCCCCCATCTCTGCTGCCAGAATATCCATCTTTTCCTGTGTTTCCGGCAATGCATAAGGAACCCTGTCCATGATCCTTTTCACATAATCATGTTCACGCATGATCTCATAGGTTTCCGGGAAATTGATGTCATAATACTGAGCAATATAGGAAATCCAGTAGTCCACTTTTGAAACTCTGTCTGAAGATAATACAGATTCCTTTGCCATACAGGACTCCCATACCTTTGGTGCGATTACTCCTTCACCAACACCCTTCTCATCCACTCCCAGAAGTGTTTCCATTGACTCTTCCAGCTTTACCCTGCAATTATCCAGCTTGTCTGCATCTCGGATTAACTTTGCATGAAGCAGGGTTCTCTCGTCCGTAATTCCTTCCAGTTTGAAATCACTGTGCTTCTCAATCGCAGTGCAGATCAAACTGTCAAACCTGTCATCCTTCACAAATCTGCGGATCATTTTCTCCGGTCCGAACAGAAGCTGTGCACCATATACTGCATGCTCCATGGTTCCCGGTTCAAAGCTGTCAAATCGTTTAATCTGTTCAAATCTTCCAATATCATGGAGCAATCCGATTACCTTCGCCAGCTGTACATCTTCCTCACCCAGCCCCATACGGCGGGCAATGTCCTCTGCTGCATCAACCACTCCATAAGTATGTACGATCTTCAGATGAATCTTATCATCTGCTCTGTCATATTCATCCAGATATGCTTCAAAAGCAGCTTTCGCTGCATCAAAGTCTCTTGTTAAGTCTAATAATTTATCCATTATTATTATAATCCCTTCTTTATTCCTGTTCGGACTACTTTATATTTTCTCAACCATTATTTTCTGCTTCCATACACCTTTTCTCACAATCATAAGATATACCTGAAACGATATGGAATCACAGTCATAAATGAAAGGTTCTTCTCTGTAGATCAGAGTCTGAACATTCTCTGCTTCCAATTCTTCTTTTCTTCGTTCAGCTTTTTCCATCAATTCATGTAGATATTTATTCTGTTTTCTGCCAAAATCTCTGTCCGGATAGACCGATGCTGCTTCCCTGATTTTTTCTCCCAGCAGAGTAATCACCGGTAAATGACTGCTCCTGCAAAGCATTCCGGCTATCTTTTTGGCATTTGATATATCCGAATTTTTTTCATAGCGCCTGAGCATTTTTCCCAGTTTTTCATCTCCTGCTTCCGTTGCCAGTTCCTGCATAACTGCCAGTGCTTCCGCCGTTACCTCCCATGGATTGTCCACCGGAACAATATACTTCTCCGGTACTGCCGGATAAAAAAGATAATTTAACGGTGGGAAATCACGCAGCATTGCCAGCTTTCCTTCATACTCAGTGCAATATTTTTCTCCCAGATACTCATATTTATCACGCAATATGGCAATCTGATACTCCATTACCCTGAGATTTTCATAGCCCTTCACCCAGAAATGTCCCAGCTCTCCATAATTATACAACTGTGTTTCCAGCAAAATATCTTCAAAGAATACAGTAAACACATTCTGCCCCTGATGAATCACCAAAATATACTCTGCCTCACATAAATCCCTGTCCGCTTTCTCTATAGAGCCCTCAAACTCTCCTTCATAATCCCTGACATAATTTCCCGTCATCCTGGCATTTTTCAGAATCAGAAAACTCTCCACTGCATCATTCATCAGATAGATCAGTCGTAATTCTCCACTCTCCGTCTGTCCGGTAAAACTATCTGGAATATCCACAAATTCACACTGTTCCTGCTCCAGAAGCAGATTTAATTTTTCAAAATTGTCTTCCATTATATCTTCCATCCTTAACTCCTGCTGTTTCTGTACAATGTCTTTCGCCGATTCTGTTTAACACACTTGATAAAAGAATCCATTGCATCGTTTCATGGAATTACCCCAATGCAGAAGCAGGATACATTTGCACAATTTTACAGATATATTTTTATGATATCACTAATCATATTTTCTGCCAAATAGAAAAATTTTTCTATTCAATAAAGAAACTGATTTTACTTCTCTGTAATTGACATCCCAAACATAATATTTTACAATATAACAAAGAACAAAGAAACCAAGCAGTATGTATATTACAGAATAAACAAACATAAAATAGGAAGGAGGCATACACGAATGGCAACAGCAACAATCCCATTGAAAGGCAGCGCATCCATGGAATCAAAAAAAGTCAGTATTTCATCTAAACGCCAGATTACTATCCCGCAGAAATTTTTTACGCTTCTGGGTTTTAATACGGAAGCAGAATGTATCATGCGTGGAAACGAACTGGTTTTACGCCCCGTTAAAGAAAATACCAGTGGTGAATTTGCCGAACAGATTCTTGCCGATCTGATCAGACAGGGATATAGCGGTGAAGAATTACTTGAGAAATTTAAACAGACACAGCGAAAAATCCGTCCGGCAGTTGAAGCAATGCTTGCCGAAGCAGACCGGGTCGCAGAATCTAAATCAGGAGGATACTCCTTAGAGGATGTTTTCGGAACGGAGGATGAAAAATGACACAGGTACAGATCCTTCCACCTGCAGCAAAATTTCTGAAAAAACTTAAAGATAAAAAGCTGAAATCTCTGTACAAAGAAGCTATTGAAATGATATGTGAAGATTATTCCATCGGCGAAGAAAAGACAGGTGATCTGGCAGGAATGTACGGTTATGACATTTATTATAATAAAACTAATTATGAACTGGCATATCGGGTGAGACAGCTTGATGATTTGATAATCATCATTATCATGGCCGGAACCAGAGAAAATTTTTACGAGGAGTTAAAACGTTATATACGCACTATATAACAGTACATATTTGTATCACAAGATAATCCCCCGGAAGTTAATCAGTACTTCCAGGGGATTATTCTATTGACAAAATTTATTCCTGCGCTCCCGTATCAGATGTCAGATATCTTTGCCATGTCTCATTGACATTCTGAATATAGCATTTTACAATAGAACAAAGAAACCAATCAGTATACATGATAAAAAACACTGAACAGAAAGGAGTCATTTCCATGGGACGATTTGTAAATTCGGGAAACAGCGCTTTTCAGGTTGCGCTGAATTCAGAAATCTATGTAGATAAAACCGGTTTACTGGCATATACAAATAAGGTTATGGACACCACTGCAAAATTCATATGCAACAGTCGCCCCCGTAGGTTCGGGAAATCCATCACTGCCGATATGCTCACCGCATATTACTGTAAAGGCTGTAGTTCCGAAGAAATGTTCTCATCTCTGGAAATCGGTCAGGCACCTGGTTTCACGAAATATCTGAATCAATATGATGTGATCCATCTGGATATTCAATGGTGTATGGAACCAGCCGGCGGTCCGGAGAATGTAGTTTCCTACATCACTGAAAAAACGATTCTGGAATTAAGAAATTATTACCCTGAAATTCTGCCTGACTCCATAAGCTCTCTGCCTGAGGCTCTGTCCTGCATTAACACTGCCACTGGTCAAAAGTTCGTAGTAATTATTGATGAATGGGATGTTTTAATCCGAGATGCCTCTACCGACCTGGTAGTCCAAGAGGAATACATCAACTTTCTCCGCGGTATGTTCAAAGGTTCTGAACCTACCAAATATATTCAACTGGCTTACCTCACCGGGATTCTTCCAATCAAAAAAATCAAAACACAGTCAGCTCTGAACAATTTTGCGGAGTTTACAATGACTGACGCCAGGATCTTTTCCAGATATATTGGCTTTACGGAGGAAGAAGTACGAATGCTCTGCGAAAAATACCACCGGGATTTCTCCAAAACCAAGCACTGGTATGACGGTTATCTGCTGGAGCAATATCAGGTATACAATCCTAAAGCAGTAGTAGAATTAATGATCTGGAATAAATTCCAAAGCTACTGGTCGGATACCGGAACCTACGAAGCAATTGTGCCTCTGATCAATATGGATTTTGACGGACTCAAAACTGCCATTATAGAAATGTTGTCCGGTAATTCCGTAGAAATCGATCCTACGACTTTCCAGAATGATATGGTGAACTTTACCTGCAGAGATGATATTCTTACCTGCCTGATCCATCTGGGATATCTGGGTTATGATCAGGACACTCATTCTGCATTTGTTCCAAACGAAGAAATCCGTCAGGAACTTGCCAAAGCTGTTAAACGAAAGAAATGGAATGAATTTCTGACATTCCAGCAGGAATCCTCAGAGTTGCTGGATGCCACTCTGGACATGGACGCAGACACTGTGGCCAGATCCATTGAAAAAATACACAATGAATACGCTTCAGCTATTCAGTACAACAACGAAAACTCCCTCAGCAGCATTCTGTCCATCGGTTATCTCAGCACTATGCGGTATTATTTTAAACCTATACGTGAATTTCCTGCAGGCAGAGGTTTTGCAGATTTTGTCTACCTCCCAAAACCAGAATATTCCAGAGATTACCCTGCACTTGTTGTTGAGTTAAAATGGAATCAAAATGCCCAGACCGCAATCCGGCAGATAAAAAACAGGCAGTACCCTGAGGCTGTTACAAATTATACTGACAATATTTTACTTGTTGGAATTTCTTATGATAAAAAACAGAAAACACATAATTGTGTAATCGAAAAATACTCTGAGAAATAATAAAGGGGCTGATTGTCCTTTACGAAGAACATCTTACCGATTATCTATACGAGAAAAGAAATGCAGGAATGGGAAGCTCTTGTAAGCTAACCCATTCCCACTCTCTGTCTATTCCTTCGTCATTTGTATTATTACCAGAAGTTTCCTGATACTTCCAATCACTTTATATATGTCCATAATGATTTTCAGACAGTCATTCTTATAATATTTTTCTTCTCCCATGGAAACAATACCGCTTTCACATATATTCTATATTCAGCGCTTGAAAGTACCAGGAATTAATAATTTTTCACGCACAAAATCTTTAAAATCGCTTCTTTGTTTCCATATCCTGATTGTATCACACAGACTCCCGAAATCGCATGCATTCACACAAACAACTATATTTCACTACATATTTAACCGATTTTTTCCAATCTTCCTCACAGACAAATTGCATCCCGTTATTTTTTATAGTATGATTATTGGAAATACAGTTCATTTTATCCATCTGGCATATCCGACAGATATTGTCACTGACATAAGAAACTACAACCACTTTAATCCAAAGGAGCTTAATCCAATTTTGAAACTTGCAATCTGCGAAGACAACCCTTCACATTATGAAATAATACATACTATTCTGCAAAAGTATCCTCCGGGAGCTTTTGAAATAACACATTTCGCATCCGGTGATGAATTTCTCCGGACTGTTGCTGAAAATGGATGTCCTTATTCCATTGTACTGACAGATATTGATCTTGGTTCTGACAATGTAAATGGCATCTCACTTGCAGAAAAGATCAACTATATCAGCCCGGACACTCAGATTATTTTTATCAGCCAGTATCTGCAATATGCTACCGCAGTATATGAGACAGAACATGCCTACTTTATCCATAAACAGCAGATGGAAAAGTATCTTCCTCTGGCTCTGAGGACAGCATGCCAGAAGCTCGAGAAACTGCATACACGGTATCTGTATTTCTCCGGAAATTCACGCAATTATCAGGTGCTCTGCTCCGATATTCTTTATCTGGAACGAAATCTGAGGCAGACCACGATCTATACCAGAACAGGAACATATACAACAAAAGAAAGACTGACAGCTCTTACAGAAAGAATGAAACCAGATTTCTGTCTCTGCCATAACAGCTTTGCCGTTAATCTTCATGCTGTACGTACTTACAGTCATAAGGGCATTATACTTTCTGATAATACAGAGATCCCTGTCAGCAGATCTTATTACCAGCAGTTTAAGGACGCGTTTGCTTTCATGATGCTTGCCGGTCACAGGGAGGTGCAGTAAATGAGCAGTCATATGATCAATCTATTCTTGTGTATTCTATCCAGCCTTTATCTGTGTTTTGGACTGCTTTACTTTTGCTGCAGGATCCTGCCAAGCAAACACAAGATCTCACTCCCGCTGTTTTTGTGTCTGTCAGTATTTATGGCACTGTTATTTTGGATCAAACGTGAATCACAGCATAATGGAATTACAATCGTATTTCAGCTTACAACATTTCTTGTAACACTTTTTTTATTCCAGGCATCTTTTATGAAAAAATTAGCCGTTTATTTTATTTTCCAGCTGCTGATAATCTGTCCGGAAATTTTATGTACCAGTGTTTTCATTGCACTTCATAATCTTTTTATACCGACCGATACCTATACTCCGCACAACCTGATATCCAGTTGTTCACCTGCAGAATATTTCGTTATCGAACTCTCCAACATCCTGCTTGGCCTGTTTCTTCTCTGGAAAATATCAGAAATCCTGCGGCAGTGTATAGATTATTTGAAAATACTCACCTTTTTACAACTGTTACTGCCACTGATCGCTCCGGTTTTTCTCAATGTTATAATTTCCCTTCAGAAAAAGCCCGAAGCAGTTCTGGCTCTGAGCATCATTTACTGGATCATATGCATCGGCAGTTATCTGTTGTTTCTGCGTGCAGTCCGTTCTTTAGCCCAACAGCACAGGGAATATTTACAGAAAAAAATGGAAATTAAGCTGATGAAAAAGCAGATAAACGATTCCGTTCAGTTAAGTAATGAATATGCCAGTCTCCGGAAATGGAATCACGATATTGAGAATCACATCATGTCTGTCATGTATTTGATGGATATGAAAAAATATGAGGAAGCAGAAACATATACCGCTTCTGTTCTGTCCCGGATTAATTGCAGACCACAAGAAAAACAACCAGAGGAGGATTGCAGTCATGAGAAAGAACATTAAATTGATTCCTTTATTTCTCTTCCTCTTTGTATTCCAGCTACTATATTTTCTGTCTACAATTTATACAGAAAAAATTGATCATATGTTTCTGATCCTAGCAGTATTTATGGTCCTTATCTGTATCCTTTTATACTGCGTTCTTTCTGATGTGTTAAAGAAATCCAATACTGAAATGGAACTGGCTTTTCTTCAAAAGCAGAAACAATTAAAACAGGAACAGGATTACAGTCTTCAGATTCGCAGACAGGATACTCGGGATTTTCAGATCAAAACTGTACAGGGACTTCAGGACTTCCAGTCACTCCTGGAACAGGAAAAATATGAACAGGCTGATACTGCCATCAGAAATCTGAATCAGACTTTTCAGAAGGAACGCTTTCATCCTTACTGTCAGAATAACCTGTTGCAGGCAATCCTGGAAGGGAAACGGCTTCGTGCAGAACAGAAACATATCCAGGTATCCTACGAGATCCTTTTACCGGAAAAGATTTCCATTAATACGACTGACCTGAGCAGTATATTTTTTAATCTTCTGGACAACGCTATCGAAGCTTGTAGCGCTTCCGGCAATCCTGATCCTGAAATCCGGCTGTCTGCAAACATTTCCAACGGATTTCTGACTGTGTATATGCACAATACCAAGAACCCGATGCAGACTTTTACACATAAGACTACGAAATCAGAACCGGGAGCTCATGGATATGGGCTTTCTATTATTGAAGATATCTGCCAGAAGTATAATGGCTCTTATCAGTGGATCGACCATAATAATACTTTTGATTCCATTGTCTTACTACAGATAAAAAATCTCTGAAAAAAGGAGGCGCTTTCCATGCCAGTTACTCCCACGATCGAAGTAGATGATACCCTGAAAGAACGAAGTTCTCACGGCTCCTTTGAACTTCCCATAGAAACTTATACAGACAACTGCGAAATCTTCCATTCCCTCTACAACCACTGGCATGACGAGATGGAACTGATCTATATTGAATCTGGCAGCGGACTGGTCCGTCTGAATAAAGAGATCCTCCGCGTCAAGGCCGGTGACCTGATCATTGTGAACCGTGGGGTTCTCCATGGCATAAAAACAGATCTGAAGAATATCCTTTATTTCCGTAGTATTGTTTTTGACCTGAACTTTCTGTCAGGCCCGGCGGGAGATTTATGTCAGGAACGTGTCATTTCCCTGTTGATGGATAATCAGGCGGAATTTACCCATATTATTTCCAGATCTGATGACAATTATGGGAATATCTGCCTGCTTTTTGACAGGATCCATTCCTGCCATAAAGAAAAAAAGCCGTATTATTTCGTAAAATTAAAGGCTCTGTTCTTCAGCTTTTTCTACGAAATGCTCATGGGAAATTACATCACTCCCGCAGATAAGGAAGAGAACAAAAGTCTTGCTTCTATTAAAAAGATCCTGGACTACATCAACCTCAATTATTCACAGTCACTGACCGCGGCAGAGCTCACTGCGCTCTCCAATTACAGCGAATACTACTTTATGAAACTGTTTAAGCAATATACCGGCAAGACTCTGATCGCCTACATCAATGACCTGCGCATCGAGAAAGCCAAGCCTCTGCTTCTGCATTCCGACTCCTCTGTCACAGAGATCGCACTGGAAGTAGGTTTCAACAACACCAGCTATTTCATCAAGAAGTTCCAGCAGGCAACCGGAATGTCTCCTCATAAGTTTCGCAGAAACCTGTCATAAAATCGCAATTTTGTTGTATTTTTTTGAATAGACTGCTGATATAGTTATAGATGTCAGCAAGAGAACTTCTCTTACTGATATAACCCAAAACAATACACTATTCAAACCTAAAAAAATAAGCAATCTAACTCATAAAAAACACATATTTATTTCAGAAAGGGAGATTACGATGGAAAATTTAGAAAAGCTCATCTATGACCTGTATAAGAAAAATGCACGCCAGTGCACAAATGAAGAAATTTACAACGCATTATTAATCTATACAAAAAATCAGCTCTTTGAAAAAGGCTATCAGAATGGAAAGAAGAAAATCTATTACATTTCCGCAGAATTCCTGATCGGTAAATTATTATCCAACAACCTGATCAATCTGGGAATCTATGATGATGTTGCTGCATTCTTAAAAGAGAATGGAAAAGCCATCGCTGACATCGAAGAAGTTGAACCGGAACCATCTCTTGGAAACGGTGGTCTTGGACGTCTGGCAGCATGCTTCCTGGATTCCATCGCAACTCTCGGTCTTCCGGGCGAAGGTATTGGTCTGAATTATCATCTGGGTCTTTTCAAACAGCTCTTTGAGAACAGACTTCAGAAAGAAACTCCGAACCCATGGATTGAAAAACACAGCTGGCTCACACCTGCAGGTGTTTCCTATACTGTACCGTTCCGCGGATTCTCACTAAAATCTTCCCTGTACGATATCGACGTTGCAGGCTACAATAACAAATCCATTCATCTGCACTTATTTGACATCGATCTGGCAGACGAATCTATGGTTCACGATGGAATTTCCTTTAACAAAAAGGACATCCTTCACAACCTGACACTGTTCCTGTATCCGGATGACAGCGATGATGACGGACGTAAACTCCGTATCTTCCAGCAGTACTTCATGGTATCCAATGCTGCACAGTTCATTCTTGACGAGGCAACAAAGAAAGGCTGCAATCTGCATGACCTTGCAGACTACGCAGTGATCCAGATCAACGATACTCACCCAAGTATGATCATTCCTGAACTGATCCGTCTCCTGACAGAACGTGGAATCGCCTTTGATGAAGCTGCTGAAATCGTATCCAAAGTATGTGCTTACACAAACCATACTATCCTTGCAGAGGCTCTGGAAAAATGGCCAATGGACTACCTTCTTGATGTAGTTCCTCACCTTGTACCAATCATCGAAAAGCTGGATGAAAAGATCAAAGCAAAATATCCTCAGGAAAATGTAGCCATCATCGACAAGAACAACCTGGTTCACATGGCACATATGGATATCCACTATGGATTCTCCATCAACGGTGTTGCTGCCCTGCATACAGAAATCCTGAAAACAAGCGAGCTGAAAGCTTTCTATGATATTTATCCGGAGAAATTCAACAACAAAACTAACGGTATCACATTCCGCCGCTGGTTAATGCACTGCAATCATCCACTGACAGACTATATTACCTCTCTGATCGGTGATGAGTTTAAAACAAATGCAACTGCTCTGGAAAATCTCCTGAAATATAAGGATGATGAGGCAGTTCTGAACAAGCTTCTTGAGATCAAAACAGAAGCTAAGAAAACCTGTAAAGAATTTATCCTCTCTAACACAGGTGTTGAAATTAATGAGAACAGCATCTATGATATCCAGATCAAACGTCTCCATGAGTACAAACGCCAGCAGTTAAATGCTCTGTACATCATCAGCAAATATCTGGAGATTAAGGGTGGCAAAAAACCATCTCAGCCTGTAACCTTTATCTTTGGTGCAAAAGCAGCTCCTGCTTATGTGATCGCAAAGGATATCATTCATCTTCTGCTCACACTCCAGGATCTCATCAAAGATGATCCGGAAGTTGCACCATACATGAAGCTTGTTATGGTTGAAAACTACAATGTATCCGCAGCCGAAAAATTATTCCCTGCATGCGATATTTCTGAGCAGATCTCCCTGGCTTCCAAAGAAGCAAGTGGTACAGGTAACATGAAGTTCATGCTGAACGGTGCCGTTACTCTGGGAACTATGGATGGCGCTAATGTTGAGATCAGCGAACTGGTTGGTGAAGATAACATCTATATCTTCGGTGAATCCAGTGAGAAAGTTATCGCACATTACGAGAAAGCTGACTACTGCTCCAGAGATATTTATGAAAATGACAAACGCATCAAGGAATGTGTTGACTTCATTGTAAGTGAAAAGATGCTGGCACTTGGCCACAAAGAAAATCTCGAAAGACTGCACCACGAACTGGTAAGCAAAGACTGGTTTATGACACTGCTTGACTTCAACGATTATGTTGAGAAGAAAGATCAGGCACTGGCTGATTACGCAGACAGAAAAACATGGGCAAAGAAGATGCTGGTTAATATTGCAAAAGCCGGATTCTTCTCTTCTGACAGAACTATCGAACAGTACAACAACGATATCTGGCACCTGACACCGGCAAAATAATCCAATAAAATTTGTGATCATATAAATTCTGTAAAAAACAAACAGCAGGCATTGTATATTCGATGGAATATACAGATGTCTGCTGTTTTATGTTTATCAGATCATAAAATCATAAAAATCTCCCACTGTGTTAATTCAAATCAGACTATAACTACGGCAACCGAATCCGAGCAAAATATACCGCTTTATATATCCTTGTAATAAGCAGGAGAGATAACATCCGCCTCCTTACAGGAACATCCGTTCTCATAACTGTCGCAGCAGTCACAGTTTGAACAGTACATATGAGTATCCGGGATATAAAACAAGCCTCCATAGAGCGGTGAAGTACGGAGTTCTTTTGACTCTTTCTTGCTGTTGGCAAAATGGATTCCATTAGAGATTAGCATATTTTCAGGTTCATACTGAGAGAAATCAAAATAATGTCCCTGTGTTCCATGATGGGGCACCTTGATACACCAGTAATGTTCGTATAATGGCAATTTTCCATCATAGTTCTCTGCGATCATTTTCAGATGCTCAGGCTGTGCATCCCCGGTAAACAAAAGATTTAATTCTCCGTCTCTGGCATTCTGGAACACAATACTGATCTTATGTTTGAACTGCCGCAGATTTATCTGATTCTCATTCAGCCATGCCAGCAGTTTCTTAAAATCAGGAAGTGCTTTGATTCTGCGAAATTCACGCTCATACACATATGCCCGGATAATTTTCTGACGGACCTCCGGCTGTTCTGTCAGCTCAGATGCTGTTAAATCTGTTTCTTTTTCCACAGTTTCCGCCGGTTTATTGCCTTCAGCAGTCATAGACCATACGATCAGTCTCAGTTTCTCTGCAAATTCAAGCAGAACATCCATTACTTCTTTAAATTTCCCGTCTTCACAGATTCTGTTATAGACTTCGTCCGTCTCCTTCCAGATTACATCTGTATCCGGCCAGAGTGCCTGATATTTGTTTTCAAACAGTTTTCCCCTGCTTAACAGTTCCACGTTCTGTTTGTTCTCCAGAAGTGCATCCACCAGTGCAAACAGGCTGACCTGACGGCTTGGCAATCCGGATTCTTTTAACAAATCTGCCAGAAGCAGCAACACCAGTGTTCTGCTCATTTCTTTTTTTGAAAAAACATCGGGAAGATAAATTTTCCCAAAGTCAACAGAAATATCTTTTTTCTTCATCATATAAAGAAGCCCTGACAGATGATCCATATGAAAATGTGTCAGAAGCAGATTTTTACTCTTGATCGTAGACAGATCTGAGATGATCACATCAAATATTTCTTTTCTGGGGCGCCCCTCTATCCTGCTGTTATTTGTTCCGAAATCTACCAGCAGACTCTTCTTTCTGTCCCGGAGACAGAAGCAGTCTCCGAAACCTACATTATACATTCGTACCTTCATTCTTTTCCCTCTTGTTTACAATGGTTAGTTTTATTTTAATATAGGGAAATTGGAAATGCAAGAGGGTGTTGTTTGTGTTATTATAGTGTCGTATGATTACTGGTTACTGTTCACATATCACTATTCCGCGAGGTGTTTTAGCATAAATATGCCAAAATCCCGAGACATACAAGCCAAACTCCCATTGCCGCAGGCAATCTGGAATGAATTTTGGCTGCGTTACTGAGAACAGAGTAAACAGTAACTCATCTGAAATAAAAGAGCGTGTTTGAAAAATGTTTTTCGCAAGATGTGTGTCATGATTTGTGAGAATGATTTTTCAAATACACCTGAGGAAAAACAAATATAAAATATCAGCAGAATGGAGATAGAACACTTATGACAAAACAGGAACTGGCTCTCGAGGTCATTGAACGGTTAAAAAAGGAATATCCTGATGCAGACTGCACTCTGGATTATGATAATGCATGGAAATTACTGGTAAGTGTGCGTCTGGCTGCACAGTGTACAGATGCAAGAGTAAATGTAGTTGTACAGGATCTGTATGCAAAGTTTCCTACTGTAGAAGCTCTTGCAAATGCAAATGTTGCAGATATCGAAGCAATCGTACGTCCCTGTGGTCTGGGTAAGAGTAAAGCAAGAGATATCAGTGCCTGCATGAAAATCCTCCACGAACAGTATCATGACAATGTTCCCGGGGATTTTGATGCTCTGCTGAAGCTTCCCGGAGTTGGAAGAAAGAGTGCCAATCTGATTATGGGAGATGTATTCGGCAAACCGGCGATCGTGACAGATACCCATTGCATCCGTCTCTCCAACCGCATCGGTCTGGTCGATAATATGAAAGAACCTAAGAAAGTAGAAATGGCTTTATGGAAAATCATTCCGCCCGAAGAAGGCAATGATCTCTGTCACCGCCTGGTCAATCATGGCCGCGATGTCTGTACAGCACGCACTAAACCTTACTGTGACAGGTGCTGTCTGAATGATATCTGTGAAAAAAATGGTGTAGACAGCCAGGAATAATTACTTTATACACATATAACCAAAATAATCCATACCATTATACACATTATCCCAAAGAAAATCCCCATCTCTGTGTTTCTTTAACCAGAGCGTGTCTGAAAAAGGCTTTCTGCAAGATGTGCGTCACAATTTGTGGGATATTTTGCCCGGATGAGGGCGCCGTAGTGGGCTACGGCAACTGAATTCGGGTGAAATATCCCGCAAAGTGGGGCGTGCAGATTGCGGGAATGATTTTTCAGACACACTCTAGCTCAGCAGATGAGGACTTTCTTATTTTCCTAAATGTGCTCCTCAAGGCTTGCGAAGAAAAGTTCATAGAAATCGTCTTCCCCTGCAAGCTTCGGAGAGTTTTCACCTCCACCGTTGGTACTTCTTCGCATGGTAGCATAAAATTCTTCTCCGGCTGTGATCAGATCCATCTCATAAATCTGATATCCCAGTTCCCGACACTTCGCACAGAAAGCGGCAAGCGGCTGTTCTGCCTTTCTGGTGTCCATCAGTTCCTGCCAGATGTTACGGTCTTTCAGTGCTTTTTCTCTTAATTCGTCTAACATTGCTCCGATTTCCATAATAACATTCCTCCTCTTTGTTTTCTGACCTTCATCAAATAACTATTCCATCGTTATCTGCTGAATTGTTACTTCATCAGTTCATAATAAAATATATACTGCTGCATCACGCCCCGGCAGCCCTTATAACGTCTGTTTGGAAATCCCCGTTTATAATGGGCATCCAACGCCTGGCGGATGTGAGTATCTACAGGAAATGCATCCAGCTGATGCAATCCGAAAAGACAGATACAGTCAGCTACTTTCTCACCAACTCCATATAGTCCCAGCAGTTCTTTTCGTGCAGCTTTATAAGTCATATCATACAGACTGTTAAGTGAAATATCTCCGAAACAGACTTTTCTGGCTGTGTCCAGCACATATTTTGCTCTGTATCCCAGATTACACTCCCGAAGCTGTTCCTCCGTTGCCAAAGCCAGTGCCTCTGCAGTCGGAAACGCATAATATTCCGCACCTGTGCTGCTTGTTTTTCTTACTCCAAATTCCCGGCTGATATTTTCAATACACTTCTTTATTCTTGTAATATTATTCTGTTGAGAGATCAGGAATGAAATAATCATCTCCCACAGATCCTGCTGCAGAATGCGGATTCCGCTTCCCATCTCTCCTGCTGCTGTCAGATATTTATCCCTTGGATTGATCATGTTTATATATTCACTGTAATCACAATCCAGATCAAAATACCGGATCCAGAAGAAAATGAAATCTTCTTCCGGACAAAAGAAATTGACAATTCCTCTCTCCTGAGTCAGTTCCAGATATTTATCTCCCGCAATCACCCGGTAACGGTCATCACCGATCTGATCCATCCGAAAGCACTGCCCGGATCTGCAGATCTGCCCCAGGTCAAAATTATCCATTTCTATTGTCAGCATACTATATAACCCCTTATCCTTCTATTACCAATGTTACTGTTCACTCCGTTCTCAGTAACGTTACTAATAACTCTTTTTTTTTCTTGATGAATATATGAATGTATTATATACTATTCTAAGTATAAACGTAAAGCAGAAAGGGGTTCTTACCAATGAAATTTATATATCCTGCGGTTTTCCGCAAAAATGAAGAAGGCAGATATAAAGCATTTTTTCCGGATCTTGCCTGTTGTGAAGCTGAAGGCGACACTCTCGACGATGCGATTGATAATGCAAACGAGGCTGCTTATAACTGGATTTATGCAGAAGTAATGGAAGATGAAATGGATCTCCCTGCAATTTCCGATGAATCCGATCTGGATCTGCTGGAGGGAGATATTGTAAGAAATATTCAGGTCAATATCCGTATGTATGACGGATGGGATGAGTAACCACTACCCGCAACGACAAATTACAGAAATTCAGCTCCGTTATGTTACAATAAATCAAACATTAACGGAGCTTTTTTATTATTTAAATCTGCTCAGACACACTTCGGTGTACTATCTGCAAAACAATTTTTTTCTCTCGTTTTGCACTTCAAAAGGAGGTTTTACTATGAAAGCAAGAAGTTTTAAAAAATTCTTTGTGAGTATTGCACTCAGTGCTGTTCTCACGTTATCGTCCGCTTCCTCTGTATTCGCAGCCACAGCACAGCTGGCACCCGCTGAACAATCTGTGGAACAGGCTCAAAGTGACGATTCTGACACCCCTGCCATTGAATCATCCGATGCACAGAATGCCTGCGCTTCTCTTACCGCCCAGCCAGGGATCAGACAGACAGCAGCTTCCGAGAATTCTGTAACTATTCAGTGGAACCCTGTTACCAATGCTTCCAAATATGCTGTCAATATCAGCCCTTTAAGTTCCTCTTCCTATCGTTTTCTCGGCTATATTGGCAATACCCGCAACAAAGCTAAGATCAATAAGCTAAAAGCAGGAACTGCTTACGTTATTAAAATCACAGCACTGAATTCATCCGGCATTGCGATTTCTTCCCGTACTGTGGGATGTACCACGCTTTATTCAAAGGTAAAGATTAAATCTTCCTATGCATCAACCGGCAGATATACCTTCAATATGCAGACTGTAAACCCTTCAAACTCCATTACAGGTTATAAGGTTGTATACCAGAGTTCTGCAGCCCACAAACTTATAACTAAATATTTTAATACCAGATATTCCTTTACCATTCCAATATCCGGCAATACATTTTATCAGGTGAAGATTTACCCTTACCTGGTTCTGGGAAATAAACGGTATGTAAGTTCAACCTCTACGGACAGATATATTTCCAATGTCATCACTCTTCAGAAAGCAGGCAACACAAACAGCTCCATGAGCGTAAAATGGAACAGAACTGCCGGTGCAGACAATTACAGTATTTACATAAAATATCCGGGAAGCAGTTCTTTCAAAAAAGTAAAAACAACAACTTCCAATTTCTTTACACTCACCGGAATGAAAAAGAATACCAAGTACGGCATTAAGGTAATTGCCAATAAAAAAATGAAAAACAAAGTATGGCATTCTGATTCCAAAGCCTATAATATGTCCTTAGTCTGACCATAGTTATCCATAGCAATTGCATAAATCCGGCTACGTTATCAATGACGTAGCCAAAATTTTATATTGACTTTCCCATATCTAAGTGATACACTGATTATAATTGAGACAAGGGGTGCTTGTGTAAACAGGCTGAGAGTAAGCTGTATCGCTTTAACCCATTACCTGATTTGGATAATGCCAACGTAGGGAAAGTTATAGTTCTTCCACACTGCAATATGCTTGTTGGCATATTGCAGTTTTCCTTTTACTCTGAACGGACATATCATATATCTCCCCCTTGTTTTAATTGCGGACAAATAGTCAGGCAAATGATTTCATACGCCTGAAAGGCAATAAAATATTGCCACGACAGACCGGGGGCACCACTCTCTGTCACACCAGTAGTTTACTTAAAAACTTACGAATATGCGCAGGTGCAAGTCCCTGCTGTATGCAGGAGGCGCAGTTCATTTAATATTGCTGTTTATCTATTACTATGTGCAGCAATTAAGAGCCCACAGTGCAGGGCAAGGAGGAAAAAAATGACACAGTATACAACGCAGATGGACGCGGCACGTCAGGGAATCATCACACCACAGATGGAAATCGTAGCAGAAAAAGAACACTTTGACGTGGAAGAATTAAGAGAACTGATTGCAAAAGGACAGGTAATTATTCCCTGCAACAAAAATCACAAGAGCATCAGTCCGAGCGGTGTCGGTGCAAAGCTGACCACCAAGATCAATGTAAATTTAGGTGTTTCCAGAGACTGGAAAGACGTTGATATGGAATACGAAAAGGTACATTCAGCAGTAGAAATGGGTGCAGAAGCCATCATGGATCTCAGCTCCTACGGAGATACCAGAAGCTTCCGCCGCAAACTTACATCCGAATGTCCGGCAATGATCGGTACTGTTCCGATCTACGACGCAGTAGTATATTATCACAAAGCACTTGGCAAGATTACTTCTGAAGAGTGGATTGATATCGTA